>JAGCKG010000047.1 GCA_017647625.1 Alistipes sp.
AAAGAGATAAGGCTATCCTTGTATGCCTCGTCATCATAGCCAAAGGTCACAGCATCGCCCTTATCAGCACCTACTGTGTAGAGACCAATGAATGTGTATGCGTATGTGCCATTATCGGTAAGTTCCTTTAAGAAACCATACGCAGGGTATTGCGATACCGCCACACGACCATTAGCCTCGTTTGCGCCAACGATAGCACGATGCAGCTCGTTATAAGCTCGTGTAGCACCCATCTTGTGTGAGTGCATAGACGATGCCACATTCTTCTTCGCTGTTATTCTGCGCTTGCCATAGTCTGATGAGAGCTTCCATCGGAAGTTCCAACGGAAGTATGTCATTGCAGTCGTACCTTGACCCTCGATAGGCTGATTTTTAAGAAGCATACCAGACAAGATGTTCTTCAGTTCATCGTCAAGCTCATCGTCACGAAGATTGTTGATAGTGATTTCCGTGTTGCACTTTCCGCCTGTTGTATTGATAGAGTCGGGGAGCTGCGCTCCATCCAACATCTCAATGACAATGGTGTTAAGACCAGCCTTGTACACGGCATCGTAATCGATATTGTAAGAGTCATCTACGATAGCCATCACGCTATCATAGGTAGCCCTCTTCTCCTCAATGGTTGGCTGGCAATTCACGAAGTTCTGCACGGTGTCTATCCACTCGCTACCCTCGTTATACACTCGCATCTTATACACATACAGGTCTGCCGATGTAGAGCCGAGGATGATGTTGCCACTCTGCACCCAGCTATCATTGTCAGCATAGTCAAACTCGCAACGCACCTCTCCATTCACATATACCTTTGCGAGATTGCCGAAGGTTGTGCGATAGTCCTCGGTGAGTGATACGACAATATGTACCATCTCTCCATCCTTGAGGTTGTATGATTGCTTTGTTGCCTCCTTCTTCAGTAGCGAGAAAGCTGCTACATTTGTAGGCTTTACCTTCACGCCCACGAATGAGTCTCCGCTATTGGTGGCGATAGAGATTACATCATCGTCATAGTTGGCAGCATTAGCCACTTTGTAACATAACTCAATAGACTTGTTTCTGCCCGAAGCGAATGGCTTGAAGTTAATATTTGCCAAGCCACCAGCAGGGATGCGTAAGCACTTACGACCCGCATCATCCGTAGTCCAACCATCTACACCATCCACGAAGTCAATATTTGTCCATTCCGTTGCAATAGCCTCGCCATTCACCTCATTGATAACAGACTGCTTATTCTCTTGTGTGTTGGAACGTGTGGCAGCATTGAAGTAGAACGCTGCGCCACGCTTGGCAGGGTAAGATACAGAGTTGTCCAATGGCAATGCAACAGAAGCTGTGTTGCCGTTAGAGATGCTCACATTCAAGATTAGGTCGGCAGCATCACTCTCTACCTCGATAGCCGCAGCGAGACTGCGTGCAGAGTTTGTATTCACATCTGCAAGTGTTTCCGACTTGATTACCACATCGCCCACATTAACCTCTACCGTAGGGGATGCAGTAGTAGAACTACCATTGTAGCAAGCGTATTTCACCACCTCGCCATCGTAGTAGTTCTTTAGGTTTTTCTTCGCATCGTTGATGACCACAAGCTGTGCGGTAGCAACATCTGACTGTGCTACACACATAATGTCGTAATGCAGATGCTCGCTCTCCACGCCATTAGCATCAAGCCACATATCAATGTGATACACGCCTGTGCCTGCTGATGGGAACACCATACCCTTGAAGCGGTAAGGATTGACGATGTAGGTAGATGTTCCAATCTTATCCTCATAGATTTCCTCTACGCCATTACCTGTGACTCTGACGTATAACGTCTTATTCAAAGCACCACCGATAGTCATACCACCCAGCTCATAGTTCGCATTTCCCTCAACGAAAGGAGTGTACCACGCGAAATTTGCAGGGGTGAGATACATCGACGTGAGGTTGGCTGTGATGTTCAGCTGACCCACCGCACCTGTCGCACTACCCACCGCCTTGATGACTACTCTATTCGCACCGATGGCAAGATGCTTGAAAAGGTCGATGGTGTAAACCTCGCCCTGCTTGCAGTACTCGTCGCTGGCGATAACTGTCCACGCCCCCGTTGCACCCTTATCGATTGATACAGTAAATAGTGCGTCGTCGCTCGGCTCTTCCGTCCACTCGCTCTCCAGCACATCCTTGAATAAAGACTTGAATGATACACTCACCTCCGCTTTCTTCGCAGCGGTGGTGAAATAAGGGTTGCTGTTGCCCGAAAGATTGGTGATCTGTATCTTGCGCTCCGTGCCGACGATGACGAGTGGCTCGGAGTCTATCCAGTTCTCGACACCCGTATTCTGCCACTCCTGTTTATCCTCGGGAGTAGCGAATAGGTATGCCGTCATATTGCGGAAACCGATGCGTGAGGCTTTGTCGGGGATAGCCACAGCGTGATCCTGAACAGCTCCGAGCAGGGTGTTGTACTCCTCGGCTGTCAGCTGACCCTGCGCCGTTGCGCCGTCGTTGCTCACTTTCTTCTCTAAATCTGATATTCTCATTTTACGTGAAAATTAACGGTAAAACATATGGGAAGCCTTTGACATCCTTCACCTCAACGATAACCTCTCCAGAGCCTTGAAAGCTCGCCCTGTAAGTCGTGAAGCCTCCCTTTGAGCCTGCAACCTCAAGACTGGTGATAATAGCCTCGCCTTTGAGGGTTGCCATTCCATTCGGCGCAAGTGTCTCCAAGTCCACGCCTCCAAGAACTCGCCCCACTCCTAATACGGACATAGCGACCGCTATTGGTTGCCCGACTCGGATGGGCAAAGCTGACAAAATGTAGAAGCCCGAGCAATCAATACCCCAGCCTATCTTGCCTCGACGGAATCTCCTCTGCCTCGATACCTTTGCGCAGACCTCTATCGTCGAGCACTCGACGTGCAGGGCGCAATCGGTCGAAGCTCCGAGCGGGGTGTAGTCGTCACCCGCAAAGACAAAGAGCTGTTCTCCTCTGATTCTCTTCTTCATAGCTATGCGATTTGATCGAGTGAGCCACTGCCCTGAAGAGATATCGAGTAGGTTGCAAGCGAGCCTACGCTTCCAGAATAGTCGCACGATGTCACGATAGCCTCGCCAGCAAGCGTCATCTCCTTGTTGGGCTGAATGTCTGTAAGCTCGAAGCCTGCGGCGGCAAGCTCGGCAGGCAATATAGAGATTGCCACCTTCACCACCTCGCCCACCATTCGTGAGCCACCCACGAGCGACGTGGGCACACCCTCCTGGTCGAAGTAGAAGCCTCCGCAGTTGATGTTCCAAGTCTTTTTGCCTGGTCGAAATCTGCGCCAGCGACCTTGCCCACGCGCTGACACCTCAACAGTCTCTGCGCTCATATTCAGAGAGCAGTCAGTCGATGCTCCAACGGGCAACAAAGCCTCTTGCCCTGCGAACAGATAAAGTTGCTCACCTTTAATTCTTGCCATATTACATTGATTTTATTTCCGTGAGATAGATCTCGCCCACGCCCTCGGCGTAGTTGATTGTTGCGCCTGTTGGTACCAGCACCGAGCCGCCGACGTAAGACCAGGGAGCAATAGGCAACACCCTCTGCAATGCCATTCCTCGTCGCCAGCGTCGCACAATATTAGCATAGATGCGCTCTGCTGTTTCGAGCAGATACTGCTCTGGCTTCGCTCCTGCACCACCCTTTGATAAAGTGTCGAGTGGTTGCCCCGATTCTTTGTAGAGAAGCGAGAGCTGTGTGGCATTGTTCACTCGACTGTGCAACGCAAGGCTGATATCGAGCTGATTGGGGAATGAACGCCCAAAGTCGCGGTAATATGTCGATGATAGACTCGATACATCGACATAATCGATGCGGGGTGCATAGCTCACCGCGAAGCCCTTGATATCCACCATCGGAGATCTTGAGCCGTCGTACACAAAGAGATCTTCGGGCTTGTCGGCAATCTCCTCAATATCGGCGAGAGAGGGGTATAGGCAGAATGTCACCTCGCCCTGCACCTCGTTGGCAATAGGAATGTATAAACCACGACTACCCGAATAGGGCATATCAACAGTCTTATTCGATAGCACGCTGTGCCACTCGCCCGATGTTGTCGATATCGGAATATTGAAGCGTGACTCTGTGGCGATCCATCGTGAGCCGTTCCACCACATATCGCCCACCTTCAGCGATGCTGCAAACGATTTCTTCTTGCCCCAGAACTCCGACGTGAAGCCCTGAACGCACCCAGCTTCGTTGCCGCTGATATCACCTCCTGCGATGTAGAAATCTTCGGGAATATGATATCCATCCCTCGGCGTTGCGCGAACATCGAAGTCCACGACGATAGCACCGCCCGAAAGCAGACCCGTAGAGCCAATAATCTTCAGCAGTGGGTACTCTGTCGGGGGGATAAGGAATAGATACTCACCCGCTGCGCCTCTGTAAATGATTGCCTGCTCTTTTACGCGGAACATCTGACTGAATGACCACTCGCGCTTTGCTACCTCGCCATCTTCAATAGTCAGTGCCGATGGTGGACAGCTGTCCACCTCCACGCATTGAGCGAAAGCATCTGCATTGGCATCCTCGGTGCCGTCTGTCACCTGCTCCCAATGAGTGTCCTTCAGAAGTTCGTTACTGTCGTATGTCGCCACGCAACGATATCGTGGCAGCACAACATTCTTCTCGACGATTGTTGCCACTCGTCTGCCTACCTCGGCGGTGGCGGTGAATGTACCCACCGCTATGCCCGTGAATTGCTGAATTGTAACCTCGACGCTCTCTCGCTGATATGCCCAACCCTTTATCTTCTCTTTGATATCAGCCATCTGCACCTGCGAGTCCACTGCGTTGGCAGTAATCATCACCGAGCTGTACCCCTGACGCACCTCCATCGAGTCGCTTGCGTCGATAGGCTCTATATCGTCGGATGACAAGATTGTGGGCTGAACGAGGCGGGGCGTGAAGATAGAGTCGAACTCCAGCCCTGCGATAACCAGCTGAAGGTATGTGCCCGTATAGCCAGGAGCGACAAAGTAGAGTGAGCCATCGCCCACATCGGTCATCGACCACCCCAAGAGGGTGCAGATATCGCTGACTACTTCCTGATAGTTGTCACACTCGAACTGCTCACCTGTAAGCTGGGAGTTGTCGGCGAAGCGCATATACTTCCACGTCGAGAAGCGCAGGCGCAGCAGGTCGGTGAAGTGAGCCACCGAGCTTGTGTCATCGACATAGTAGAGCGCAGGGATATAGACCCTCTCAACACTATCGCTCAATCTCGCCACCTGGGCGATTGCCTGACCGATAGAGAGTGACCCCTTGCCGATGATATCCATAGCTGTCGCCAATGCTGGCACTGTTGCCGAGACCGCGTTCACGGTGACGATATTCGGACCCTCGACAAAGGGCTGGGTGAAGACCTCGCCCGTAAGGTAGCCCGTAAACACTGCCGACTCGCTGTCAGCGTTCACCAGAACCACACGCCACTCAAAACCATCGGCTGGGAGTAGCTCTACCAAGTCGATGTCGTCCACGAATGAAATCTTCGCAGTCGATGTGCGGATGGGTAGCATCGGGTCGTCGTCGTTTGCCAGCGAGAACTCGAAAGGCGACGGTGCGCCATCGAGCTCCACCACCTCGGGAGTCGCACTCCCCTCCTCAAGCCTCTGCCACAGCTCCACACGGTAGCGTATAGGCTCGGCAATCTCATTCCCCACAAAGGGGATAGTATAGCGCAGTGCGTACATTATCCTATAGTTGATTTGCCCTGCTGTCGCAGAGTGTTGTTGATTAAGAGCACCATCTTGTCGCCTCTTACCTCAACGGCGGTGACGCTCGGAGCACCACCACCGCCAGCAATGGCGAGCAGATTGCGCTGTTGTGCTTTGTTCAGGATCATCTCACCCGACGACACCTGTGCAGTGAGCTTGTCGCCCTTGTAGGATGTTCCGCCGACAATGCCACCAGTGGCAAAGCCTCCTGCTATCAGCGAGCCGAGCGAAGCGAATACTCCGCCTGCGGGTCCACCTATCGCCGAGCCTACTATCTGAACGATGCGCCCGATGATTGCGGTGGTCTTGTCCACCTCTCCACCTGTGAACATCGACACAATGCCGAGTTTGCCGATTACGTCGGTAAGGTTAGACACGCGCTGGAGCGCATCCTCTGTCACCTTGCCGAGGGTCTTCTGCTGCTTGATGTCAATATTCGCACGCCAGGTGGGTGCGGTGATGTCGGTTGGGTTGAATAGTCCTGTCGGTGTATCAACGCCGAGTGGTGAGAGCTTATCGGTTGAAATCTTGCCACTACGGAGCACCTCCAGCTCCTCCTGTAAGACCTTGAGTCGTGCCTGCGCTGCTTGACGCTCACCCTCGGTGACTGCGCTCTTCCACTCCTTGTTGGCTTTGACTACCTCCTGCTCTACCCACCCGATAGAGCCTTCAGCGAATACGTCGCCGACCTTTGAGGTGCTGCCGCCACCGCCACCACTACCGCCACTATTGAGATAGCGATTGGCACGACCTATATTGCGGTAATATTGCGCCCTGTCATTATACGCTCCCTCAAGCAATGAGAATAGCTCTTTAATGCCTTCATCACTCATCTGAATGGCAGCATTTAGTTCCGCGAACTCCGCGTCAGTCATATTGCCCTTGCCTTTCCCGATAAGAGCACCCTCACCTTTTAGCCATTCCTTACCATTGAAGTAGAACCCTCGAGCCTTTGCTTCTTCATCACGACGCTTGACTGCACCCTCGTAGTCGGCGAGAGTGTTGAAGTAGGTTTGATACGCGGAGCTGGATGTCAGCTCGTAGTCGCCCGCTTCATTGCGGCGGATAACGCTCTGCCAATCGACATTGCTACCGTGTTCAGCCATATTGCTGACAAACCTTTTTGCAAAAGCCTCAAAACGGTAGTTGGACATTTTCCGAGTCTCATCATCCATCTGGCGGAAGATTTCCTTTAACGCCGTCTCTGCCTCCGCTTTCTCTTCGGCGGATATATTCTTATTGCGAAGAATTGAAAGATATTTCTCCTGTTCCATTCCCAAGCGAGCCGACTCTCGCCCACTGAATAGCTTGGCTGTATCGAGTGCATCAAATGCGTCGGCAACATCCCTCGCCTTTGCGATGATGTCATCCATATTGGAGAAGAAGCCTGTCAGATTGCCAGTGACAAGAGAATTAACAAAACCCTCATATGTACTTCTCGCCGACTCGGTGATGCGTGCCCATTCGTCGGTGAGTGTCTGATTCTCCTGCATAGCCTTCCTGGCGACTGCCATAGCCGCTGCACCTGCCGAGAGTGCGGGCGCGAGTTTGGTGACTGTGCCGATAGCATTGCCAAAAGCCTTGCTAATATCGTCGCCTGCACCCTTGAATGCGCTTGACTGCTGACGCTTGAACTCTTTTGCCTCCTTATTCGCCTGCTTGAGGGTGGCGTTGAACGCTTTGCTATCAACGACGAGCCTAACTTTCGCTTCTACATCATTCTGTGCCATTCGATTTCTTAAATTGCTCTGCGAGTGCTGCTGCCTTTTGACGCAGCGCATCTCGTGTTCGTTTCGTCAGCTTTGCAGCTGGCTCTTTTTTATCCCACGCAAAAGGGAATATCTCTTCCATTGACTTGCCCTCGTGTGCCGTCGTTACATACCAGCCGACCCTCGACCTCTCCCAAGCGTCACGACTTCGGCGACGATAGCCCTCCAGAAAGTCTGCCGCCTCGGGGGCAGTCATCTCGCGCATAAAGTAGCGCGGGTCGATGCCCGCCTCTCCCACCAGCAGAGCGTAGAGCTCACGCACCGAGAGAGGCTTGCCCTTTACTCTTTTTTTTTAATCGCAAGTTCAGCCCTGCGGTTGAACTCATCCGACACCTCCTGTGCCATCGCCAGCTCCTCGGCGGGGTGGTCGTAGAGCCACTCCGTGAACTCCGCCAGCGTGAGCTTCAGTCCAGGGTTGCTCGACAGCAGGGTGGCGAATATCATAACGTGGATATTGCGCGTGCAAGTTCCAGCGAAAGGCTCTCCCATAATCACCTCGTAGGCGTACATCGGAGCGAAGCCGCGGAGCGCGAAGTTATACTCCGCGCCGTTAATCTCGACCTTCATAGAACTATGCTGTTACTTTCTCCAACTTGCCGATGCCCTGAAGCGATACCGACATTGTGGCAGCACTGCCATTCGGACCCGTTGCCTGCACATCTGTGACGTGTGCCTGACCCTTGCGACCACCCGCACCAATCTTCCAGCCACCCTCTGGGAGACCAGTCTCCGATGGGTTGCTCACGATGCCGAAGATTACCTCTACTGGAGTGCCTGACTGCTGCGCATCCATAAAGAAGTCGTAAGCCACCTGACCGTCGTCGTCGGCAGGGTCGAAAGAGAAAAGCGAGTCGATTGAAGCAGTCCACGAGATGTTGCCAGGCTCGCTGTAGCCATAGACACCATCATCCTTTGTGCTTGCGTCGTTCATCGCGCGAGTCGAGTTCAATGTGTGCGATGTCGCAAGCGCGATTGGCTTGCCATCGACGAGGATCATCACGTTGCGACCCTGTGTGTTGTTTCTGCGTTTTACCATTTTACTTATAAGTTTATGTTATAACAATATCAAAGTCCATAGTTATGACGTATGCGTCAGCCTCAAGGCTGTAACCCTCGGCAGAGCGTGTCATCTTGCAATCTGCTACCCTGTAAGAGTCGTACTCCTTCATTGAGCTCTCGATGCACTCTCGCACTGCCTCGGCAAGTTCTACTGCTTGCTCGTAGCTCTCGCTCACGATGTCGATGGCTACTACAACATCATCCTCGACCCACCCGTCTTTGGTGTATTGCGCCACAATGGCGGTGCGGGTGCAGGTGACATAGGGCTTCACCGTGCCGTTGGTGGCGGCGACATAGTACACTCGTGAGCCCGCAATGTCAGTGAACTTTCGAGAGCGCAATAGCGACCCTCTGACGTGGTTCAATGCTGAAAGTCCTGTCTTCATATTATGCTGATTTTTTCTTAAAGTGGTTGCCCAGAATTTTTCGCAGCTTTGGCGGCGGCACGCTTCACCGCACGCTCCATCGACTTCTGCACGTCGGTGGCGATGCGTTGCATAGCTGGCTCGATAGTCTTATCCACGGCGTGCTTGAAGAAGTGCGACCCAACGACCCGACCACGATATGCTCCCGAGTCGGTGTGTCGCTCCTGTGTTCCCTTCGCCAACCAGCGCAGGATGTAGAGATGGTTGCCCTCCACCACCTTGCCCTTCTTGGTCGTGAATTGCAAAGTGCGACCCGAAAGCGATACCGTATAGCCACCGCCCTTCTTCCATATCTGCGTCGCCAGCTCACCCTTGTACTTGGCAGCGTTGGGATGCTCCGCCTCAAGCTCCGCAATCACGCCACGCTCAATCATCTTCGCAGATGGGCGCAGACCCGACTTCCACGCAGCTCGCAGTTGCTTGGGGTTGAGCTCCTCCATCAGGGCTTCGATGCCCGATGTATCGACCTCGTATTGGAAGGTGTCGCTGGTGTTACTCATTGAGAAGGGTGAGTGATAGGGTGATACTGCCATCGGAGCGCGACGGCGTGATGTTCTGGATAAGGTAGGTGGTGTTCTCGCGCGGAAAGCGTATGCGCTGGCGGAAGTGGATGCCCTCGCGGTAGCGGATGATGATCTCACGAGATGCGCTCTCGCTCACCTCACCCAACACCTCGGCACGCTTGCCCGCTCTTCGCTGAATAGCGCAACGAGTTCGGCAGAACACATCGTCCCAAAGTGCTCGCTCCTCGCCGTAGTCGGAAACCTGCACCGAGGGCTCCAGCACCTCTATTGGTGTAGTAAGCATTCCAGCACTAATCATCGTCGCCCAGCTTTACGAATGGTTTAACAAGGAAGTTGATGCCGAATGGAACGGGGTTCTGCGAAGAGGATGACACCGCCTCGCGCACGCGGTACCAGTGCGCCGCTAACTGAAGCGCAGCACCTCTCAACTCGCGGGGGTATTCGCCACCGCCCATCTGCGTCAGCTCCTCCACGGAGCGTCGTGTGGAGTGGAATATCTGCGACATCGCAACACCGCCCAAGAAGGAGATATAGTCGTTGTCGTCGTCGTAGTCCACATTCATCTGCCTCTTCAGCTCCTCGAGCGTCAGCGAGAGGTCGCCTATATCATATCGTGCCATATTTCTGTAAAAAGAGGGAGGTAGAACCTACCTCCCTCCGCCACAATTTAACAAAACTTTAAAAACAACCAATGAAGAAACCTTATGCCTGGAATGAACCGAGAACAAATGCCTCTGGGCGGTATGTTGTCATCGCCCACTCTGCGTTCAGGGTGTGCTTGATGCTATCCTCGTCAGCGCAAGAGATAGGGTCAACGATGTAGCGCATATCGCCGAACTGACCGAGCAACTGGTTCGACCAGATACCGAAGCCGATGTATGATGCGTTAGCTGTGTCGATGTCGTTTGTGCAGAAGACTGGGATACCCGCAATCTTGCCGTCCTCGACGATCATACGACCAGAGCCTGCATCGCGAGGAGTGCTCTCAAGCTCTGCCAGCATATAGGCTGACATAACGTAGGCAGCTGTGCCGTCGTTCTCAACGCCCTTCGCCATAACCAAGCCCTTCATAGCGAGAAGCTCCTTGAATGTAGGAACGTCGCCAGCGAACTGGATGTGGCTCACGCTCTTCTTCTGCGCCTTTGTCTTGATAGCAGACACGGCTGTACCTGTTGCCTCCTTTGCCAGGATGCCTACGAATGGACCCACTGCCTCTGCTGGTACAGCGTCACCGCTCTGGGTGTACTTGAGCTTCTCTGGCGAGAACATAGCTGCATTGAGCGTGCGGATAACGCCCTGTGGCAGCTGCTCTGCTACGATGTCGAGAGTCAAACCAGCTGAACGGCTCACAGCCGAATAGGTGGTCTTGGTGCTGATACCCAAGCGGAAAGGCTTTGGACGAATAGCTGATGTTGAAATCTTGGTGTCGTTCAACTTCACAGCCTCGCCCTCGATAGTTGCCTGTACGCGATTGACAACTGGTGACACATACTCGCCCACCAAGCCAGTGCGGAGCTTCAAGCCCACCTTCTTCAAGATAAGACCCTCCTCCAATGGCTCGAGAACGTCGCCGATAGCGAGTGGCACCTGACCTGCGATGTCGGCTGTAGTGATAACCTCACGAGCCATAGCTGCGTCTGTCACCTTGCCAGACTGCTTCACTGCCTTGATGTAATTGTCGAAACCTGCCTCACGGCTGATTGTCTGCTGTGCTCCAGCTGGAGCTGAAGCCATAGCAATGTCGAGCTTGAGGTCGTGTGCCTCGCGGCTCAAACGTGCCACCTCGGCAACCTCCTCGTCGTTCTGTGCGCGATTCTCTCGCTCGCACTTGTCCTTGATAGCGTTCAACGCCACCTTAATCTCGTCCAAGCGGTTGAACATCTCGCGCTTGGTCATTGTCTTAATATTACCCATTTTCTTGTGTATTAGATTGATGAAATTATTTTTTCGATTTCACGCGCTGCACGCTTGCCGATGTTCGGGTCTTCGTGCTTTGGCTCGATGCTCTGCTCTACCTCTCGGGCATTGACCGTGGTGTCGGTGTAGGCAGGGTCGCTTGCGATGGTCATATCGTAGATTGCTCCGATGCGCATAACGTGTCGCACGACTGTGCCATCATCCAGCTTGTCGTAGCGAACATCCTCCGCCTCGTTGGTGGTATAGATGAAGCTCGAACCTGCGAGGTCGCCTCGCTTCACCAACTCAAGAGCGTTGTCGCCGTCAGAAGTGTGGGGAGCGTCGAAGCGGTACCATACACCCTTTTCGTCGATGCCCACCTCAAGAGTGCCCTGACCCTTGTTGCGTCGAGCGAGTAGTCGCTCACGGTTGTGCCACAGGGTCATCTTGATATCCGAAGCGTCGAGCAACTCCTGTGTCACTGCTCCGCGGTGGATAATCTCGCAGTAGTCTTTCCAATAGTCGTTCAACAGCTCCGACGAACGCTCGAAGACAATAGCGTAGCCCTCGATGGTTCGGCTCTGACCCTCGCCAACCTCTCGGAGGCGGGGCGCATATTCTGCACCAATGGTGCGTATCTCTCTTCGTTTTTCCATAGCCTTTTACTATTCGTTTGTATTTTTCTCGATTGGTTGCCCAGATTTTTCTTCGCCCGTGATTTTTGGCGAGGTGATTGGGGCTACATTGCACGAAATCAGCACCACATCACCACCCTCAATGGCTGGCATATTCTCCTTGCGGCGAACGTCGTTCACCGCCCACGCTCCAGTCTGAAGCATCTTGTTGTAGTAGTCCGCTTTCGTGATGGAGTTTACTGTGAACATCTTGTCACGGTCGAACACGATGCGGTGGTGAGCCATTACCGTTGGCGAGCTGCTCAACAGCTTCGACTCCAGCTCCTGCTCGATAGATGTGAGAATAGGGTCGATGGTGTCGGTAAGAAATTCGACGTTGGCAGTCTCTCCCGCATTGTACGCGTGATTGAAGTCGGCGTAAATCTTCGACGGTGGCACGCTGAACATTCTACAAATCTCGATAACCCCATATTTGCGCGATTCCAGTATCTGCAAATCGCTCGACGACATATTGAGCTGATGAATGTGGGCATCGCCTGTGAGAGCTACAATGTCGCGCGTTGCGAGCTTGCGCTCCACCTGTGCAGCGAGCTTCTCCATCTCCTCCTTGTCGTACTCTCCGAAGCCCTGCACGGAGGTGTTGTTCGTCAGCAGAGCCTTCATCTTTCCGCCCGACGCGAAGCGAGAGAGAGTCTCTCTGTCGGCTGTTGCCTGAATGGATAACTGTCGCTCGCCCAACTCGATAGCCGATTTGCCCACACGTCGCCCATCAATGGCGATGTTGGCAAAGTGTAAGATTTCCGACGGGTCGAATGTGCCAGCTATGCGGTGGTAGATGTCGTTCACGATGTAGGTGTCGTTCACCTCGTTGTAGGTCACTGATCCTGGAGTGAGGAAGACGAGCTGTGCGATGTCTGCGCCCACCCTGTCGATGTAGGCATAGGCGTTGCCCGACAGCTTCATCTGCGCCACTACTGCATACCAGAACGCATAGGCGGTCTGCCAGCGGTTGGGTCTGCGTGACAGTACATAGAAAAGCGGGGAATTGACATAATCGATGAATACTCCCTTTGCCGAGTTCCAGCGTTGGAACTCCAGCGGGAGCTTCGCAACGGTTGAAGATAGTCTCTCGACGCACGCCTCTACGGTTGCGATGCGCAGAGCCTGCTCGTATGTGACGACGTGCACCTCGCCGCTGCTCGATGCAACGGTGTAGGTGTGAATTGTCGATTGTGTTGGCGCAGCCTCACGTCGAAAGAGGTTGCGCAGTGAAAATTTCGCCATAAAAAAATACGCTTCTATAATGAGGCGCATTTTTTTTCAAAGTGGTTGCCCAGATTTTTTCTATGACTCCCAGTTATTGTACAAATAGTGACACATTAACGTGCAGATTAAGCCGTCAATTTTCGAGGGTGACGAACCTGTCCCAGTCGTTGTGCCTCGTTTGATGGGCTTCTTGTTCTCCATTCTATCCACATCGATAACGGCATTGGTGATGCAGAAAACATTGATGGGGTTGTTATTCATTGTCTCCTTTCCAGTCAGTGCACCATATTGGAACAAGTCCACACTGGCGGTGAAGTGTCCGTACGTCTGTGGAACGGAGCGCAGCACCTTGTCGGGGTTGGAGCCAAGCGACATTATGGCGGCACGGAGCATATTCACACAAGTCAAGCTCTTGTAGGCATCGTAGCCGATGTTGATAATCTTGACATACTTATTGGCAGCGAGAATGTCGTTCACAATCATTGCGTAGTCTATCACCTCGCCAGGGCAGAGCTTCAGGTGCCCGTTCTGCGCCCACATAGTGTAGAGCTCGCGGTTGTGATGCGACGAAAGCGCACCCTCGGGGAAGTAGTAATCGACGTGGGTGTGGAAGCTGCGACTCTTGCGATCGTAAATCTGATATGCCACCGCCGAGAAGTCGTCACGCACCGAGAGATCGAATGCCACCATCGCGGGTGGGTGATTGCGGAAGTCCTCCAGTTTCACATCACGAAGCAAGTCTTCTGCCTGCTTGTAGGTCATCCACACCTTCGTATCGACCTCTGCGAAGATGTTGAGTAGCTTTGTACGAAAGGCGTTCATCGCATTGGCATCACGCAGAGCCTTCGCATACTCCATCTCGTAGAAGTCGGTCTGCACCGTCACGCCGTAGTGCGGCTGCACCTTGCGCCAGGTAGACTCCTCGCCCTCCTCGTCATCCACATCGGGCTCGAAGATATGGGCGAACATCTCATCTGCAACAAGTTCTCCGCGCAGTACTCGCTTGTATCCGTCGAGCAGCTGTGCGAAGGGTCCGAACATCTGATCTGATGCAGTGGTGATGATGATTGTCAGAGGCTCTTTGCGCACCGCCATAGAGGTCGTGAGCACCGACAGCAAGTCGCTATCTCTCGCCTGGGAGTACTCGTCCATCACTATTAAGCTGGCGTTGAGTCCATCCTTCGTCTTCGTATTTGCAGTTAGGCACTGTGCAAAGGAGTTGCGCTCGTTGCGTCGAAAGGTGATAGTGTGGCGATTAGTCTTGAGGAAGTGACCTGCGCCTGGGATGTTGGTGAGGATGCCCGAAATCTCCTTAAAGCACTGCTGCGCCTGGTCATAGGAGTTGGCGGCGACATAAGCCTGACCGTTGCTATCTCCGTACATCACATCGTAGCTTGCAAAGATAGCCGAGGTAGTAGTCTTGGAGTATTTTCTCGGAATAAATAGGCACACCTCACGGATGAGTCGCTTGCCATTGCGACGAAAGCCCCAGATGTTAGCGTACTGAAAGACCTGCACTGGCGTAGCCTTGTAGGTGCGACGACCGCGCAAGCCCGACAGCTTCACCACCTCGGAGAACTTGATGAAGCGACGCACCGCCTGAATGTCCCACTCATACTTTTCGCGCATCGAAAAGAACCGCACCACCGACAGCACCTCGTAGAGATTGTGCCCTTGCGGGTTATCTCGCACCTCCTCGCAGTAGTCGCGCAGGCGGCTGTCGGTGTCAGCGAGTGTGGAGTAGCGAGCCGCAGGTATCGCCCGCAGCTTCTCAATCGCCTCAATCTTCAGCTGGCGCAGTTGTTCTTTTCGTTGGTCGTCCATTTTCTATTACTCACAAACTTTTAGCATTTCGTGCAACGTGCGGAAACATTCGTCTTCCGATATACAATAAGTTTCCGTTTTTGTAATGATAGTATACCAAATATACGAACCGCTGGGATAGTCAGTTATACTAACACCTGCGATTTCGCCTTTGAATGCAATGTCGTCATTAGCAAACCACACTTTATCCCCTATGTCATATTTTGTTTTGAATATCATATTACCCCCTCCTCTTTAAGTTTGACAATCATATAGTAGAGCGCATCTACGAGTTCTTCATCTACAACCAGCGTGCGAGGATGATATTTCACAAACCATTGATTGCTACGTTCATCTCGCCCTATCCATAGCGTGAAATAATCGACAATCGTGGGCAGCATCTCAATCAACTCGCCAATGGAGTAATCTCCAACTATTGTCGCAGCTCGCAGAGGTTGTCCCTTTACATTGCACATCTGCGTTTCTATCTCGAATTTCGGTTTTGGAAAACCTAACTCAATCAGCCTGGCGGTCTGTTCGGATATTGTGTATTGTCTCATTGTTGTGGTTATCTTGTGTTGCTCGTTTGTATAGTTCCAATGTCTTTTCTGCTATCTCTGCTCGTTGTCGCATCTTCTGCAACTCCCGCACCGCTATGCGTTCTCTGCGGAGAGCCTCGTCAAGTGCGGTGCGGAGCTTATCTTCTTCTGTCATACTATCGGTTCAACTCTTCGTCAAAATCACTCAACTCGTCGCGCTCTTTGTTTATTAGGTCTTCAAATGTCAAGCCCAGTGCCTTCAACAGGTTTCGGCACTCTGCGGAGTAGGCGCGGTGGGTCTTGCAGCTCGGATGCTCCACGAGTTTGAAGCCGTATTTCGACTCCTCCATCGTCCAGGTTGAGTCGAGCGACGCGATTTCATCCTTTGCACGGCTCCAGATGTGGAGCGAGTCGGCGGTCATTCCGATGAGCATATCCAGCTCACGCTGATAGCGGTCTTGCGCCTTCAGAGCTTTCACAATTCGCGCCTTGAAAGTTGCGGCAGATGTGCCACGCTTTTTCTTGCGTGCGGTCGGTTTTTGCTCATTTTTCTGCGAATTTTCTGCATTTTTAGCAGGTTTCGCAGTTTTGCCCGACGTGCTAACTTTTTTTGCCATAGTTAGTTAAGTTTTTGAACTTTGCAAAATTCAGTTTTTCAAAAGTCACTTTTTCCAAAAATAGCCCTGTGTGAAAGAAAGGAGGGTCGCGCGGTATCCACATAGGGGGTGCTGAAAAAAAAATTACCCCCCCTCTTTAGGTTTCGCTGAAGAAGCGTTCAATGAACGAGTCGTAGGTGCGTTGCGCTACCTCCTGCGCTCTCTCCTTTGGCTGTGGTCGGTTGCTATGCCTCGCAACGTGGCACTCGTGACACAATGCTCGGAGGTTTGAATACTGAAAGCAGAGCTTTGCCTGTTCGCTCTCGGTCTGCCCTGATAGCACAGGCTTCAGGTGGTGCACCTCGGTTGCCAGCTCTCGCCGCCCTTGCTCTCTGCAGTCCTCGCACCAGATAGCATCGCCGAGCTTCTGCTTGCGCAGGTTGCGCCATTTGCGGGTGTGGAGCAGTCGGTGGTAGAAGTCTGATGCTCCACTGTGCCACCATCGCCCTTTACTCATAGCCTCGCTTTGACTTTGCCCTCGGTGGCTTGTTCTCAATGCCCAGCTTCACTCTGCGAGGGTCGCCATCCGCCAGCTCCGAGAAGTGACTGCTAACCTCAACGCCTATCTCGTCACTATCCGATGCCGAGATGGAAGCCATCAACGCGGCGAGGAGTGTGGGGTAGTGGTGAGCCCTGCCGTACTGCCTCAACTGCTCCAGCGCACGCTGTGGCAATAGCTTGCAGAGGGTGTGCTCCAGGATGTCACGCACATTGGTCGTGGTGGTCATATTGCCAGCCTCATCGACAACCTTCAGCATCAGGCTCTCCTTGCCGTAGAATGCGATCATCGCGGATGGTGCGATGCGCTTGCCACCGTTGGGCTTGACCCTCGACACCAGCTCACGCGATTGCTCGACAGAACCAAAGAGTGCCTGCAACGCCTCAACCTGTGCGATGACTTCAGGGTCGCTGACCTCACCCTCGGGGTCGGCATACATCATCATCAGAGCAACAGCAGCCTGCACGACTTCATACTTCGAGCGGAAGCCTCCCTGCTTTCGGATGCGCTCGATGCGCTCTGCGCACTCGGGCGACACCTTCGCCATAATGTTTACATACTTACCCATAGTCTCTACTGATTACGCTATTCTTCTCCATTTTGGTTTCTCGCCAGCGCGGGCTGGCACAATCTCAAAGGCATCTTCTTGGCGGATGTTGAACTTCGCCACATAGTCGCAGACCTCCGCGTAGGTGTATAGCTTCTCGCCCGCTGTTGCCTTCAGCTCTCTGTCGTTGCGTGCGTAGCTCTTGAATGCCTGCCAGGCTGAACGATGACGAGAGCAAGCACCTTTCGACCACGCTGTGGCGAGGAGACGTTGAATATCCGCCATTGGGTAGGTAGCAATCATCTCCGCCATTCGCTGGGGTGAGAGTGGTATCTCCATAGCAAGGAAGTCGGGAGTATATTGCGCCATCCACTGCTCCAGCTCTCGCACCTCACGCGTGTATGCGTGTGTCTCACGCGTGCCCGCTTTTAGTATTCTACCAGGATTATTATATCCTGTGTGTGTATTATTTAATATTTCTTTATTAATGTGCGTTAGTGAGTGCGTTAGTGAGTGCGTTAGCAATTTTTTTTCACCCTCGCAACCGCTTGATATAATACCACTTGCAAGGGTGTCGAGTGCGTTAGTGGGCGCGTTAGTAAGTGCGTTATTTAACATAATATCACCATCGCGCAAAGAGATGAAATCTTGCCACCTCAACTGCAATGCAACGCCTTTGCCCTGCACTGCCTGCACTGCCAAGAAGCCCGATGCTTCAAGGGTGCTGATGGCTGTTCTGCACTCTTGGTAGCTAATGCCTATTTCATTAGCCAGCGACCGCACAGATGTGGTAAGAACGCCAGCCTCAACGCCGTCAGATGCTCGATAGGAGCACTCCAGTAGCAGATGAAGCGCAACGAGGCGGCAAGCTGGTTTACGATACCAGTTTGTCGCCTGAATTGATCTTGGCAGCTTTATGTAGCCCGTTGTTCTCATTGTTGCGCTTTTGTTCAAAGATGATTGAAATTCTGTGCTCTATTGCGGTGCGAAACTCTATTTGACAGCCTCTGCTCTGCTCCCAGCCGTCAAGCATAAAGACAGCATCGCACTCGCTCAACATCTCAAGGTCTCTCGCCATATGCGCCTCCCAGGTGGCGTTGGGTGGTAGTCCATTCTCCAGGGGCGACACTGGCTCGCAGTTTACTTTTTCGAGCATCTTCTTCGCCCGCTCAAAACGAGCCTCCACATCCTCCATATGGCAACCAGTGATGGCTCCGCTGATATATACTTTTTGCTTACTCATAGTCTTTTTTTTATTAGAATATTACCACCATTGAGGGGAACGGTGCGGAATTCTTGGCTCCGCCAAATTTCAGGTGACCGCGAATAAACCGTATTTCTTTCGCTTTATGATAGATAAATTCGTGAAAGTATCTCGTATCTGTTCGCGCTGGTATAAGGGCAACCACCGTGGTGTTTTTTTTCCGCGCCTCTTCGCTACACTTCCGCACCCAGTTATAAATAGCTCGACCGTAAGGCGGGTTGCAGAACACTGTTTCGCCTTCCCAACTTTGGATCAACCCATTGTCAGTTGGGGTGAAATAGTGCTCACACTTGGCGTTAGCAGGCAATGCACAAGGATCGAGCGTGAAGTGAAACTCCTCGTTGAGCTTGTCGAAGAACTCTTGCGGAGTCTCCCATACATCATTGGCGGAACTAAATAAAGCACCATTCATATTCTTCTTAAAATTTGCGCCCAAGAGCCGAAGTTTCACCCTCGGGCGCACCCAACATTATGGCTATTGATTGGTTTTTCATACTTTTTGTCTGCTCCGCATCCTGCGGTCGTGCTGGCGCATTATCCTCTTGCGTAGGAGTGAGGCTCTGCGTACTGCGTTGCGTTCCCTATTAGTGAACTCCCTGCCCATCGAGAGCGAGGGCGGTAGCGAGAGCAGCACCCTCAACAGGGCAATGTAACTCGTCGTGGAGATACCCTCTGCCAGCGTTATCAGATAATCACGCTTCATCTTCGGCGGGGCTTCTTTGGTTCAACATCCTCGTTCTCGGGGTTTGGCTGGCTGATCCAGTCCTTTGCCCATAGCCATCGCTTGAACAGCCTTGATTTCTTGGTACACATAATCAAACAATTTCTAATTGAATTCGATAGTGATAATTGTTGCGTAACTCCACTATTGCGGGTGGAAGCTGGAGTATGTTGTAGGTATGCTGATAACCTTCTCTTGAGGATATATGCGAAAGCGACCTTCAATCGACTCTATCAGCTTGCTCTCCCTACTGTCGGGGGGGGTAAATCGTCTTTTCATTCTGCTCTACCATCATCGTCACCGTAATATTTCTTCTCTTCGTCCTCCCACATTACAGATTGCACTCTTTATAAACTTTGACAATAAAGCCTCTTCGACGCAGTTCTGCTGATAGTATCCAATCTGGGATGTCTCCGATGTTGCACGCCTCCACCTCTGCCTCCTGGACTTCGTTCTTTTTCTCAAGGCGAGCCTTCAATGCTTCAGGCTTAACGCAAAGCTGATGTCCCATAGATTTAGTGTTTGGTTGATCCTCAACCTCTGCCTCGACGATAGCCTTTGCTTTCTTCACCCAGCCACTCTTCTGCTTATTACTCATACACTCCTTGCAGTTGGGCTGGAGCTTGTCTGCGGTGAGAACGCAGGCGGAGAATGCCGAGACGGGGAGTGTTCTGCCGCACGTTTTACATACTTTTGTCTCCATTGTTTTTTCGTTTTGTGCGGAGGCTTCTGCCTCTCGCTGTTCTTGTTCGTGTTTCTTTCGATTAGCTACGCCGATGAAGTCATATTCGGCGAGCCACGCTCTATATTGTTTGTTATCCATTTCCAAAAACCCCTCGGCAAGCCTCACGGGGTGCCGAGGTCAAATAAACTCATTAACCTAAAAAACCTCACACTTGAGGGCGGGCAGGCGGGGAGTCGAACCCCTTTGTGGCTGTTCATCGCCCCATCGGCGACCTGCCCAGTTGAGAGAGAGGTCTTGCAACCCGACCCTCTCTCCTACTTAAAGAACTTTGACGCTTAAAGGGGCGCATCCCTTGCGGTCGTGGCGGGAGTCGAACCCGCTGTCCTAACATCGCAGTAAGCGGTGGCGTGCATTATGACAGATTTACCACCGTGTTTCACTTTCTCCCCTCCCGTGAGGGGCTACACGACCGTCGGGCGACCAAGTACCCGTTGTTTGGCGATGCCGAGCCGAGGTTTACCAGAACCTTATAGCTTTCTACTTTGTGGGGCTTGCCCCTTGTCGTAAACTCGCTCAAACCAAACAGACAAGACCTCTCGCCCATTAGTGTTGCGAACAATCAGCGAATATGTGCCCACATCGTCTATCTCGCATTCAGGCTGGGCGGTAAGACCTTTTGCTGTTGTTGCTGCCATTTCCTGCACGTTGTCGCTTATGCTTTGCAGAATGGGCATCAGTTCGGGCTCGCTGTATAGGCTTCCCATAAATAACCCGATGTGGGAGGTCGCTGTTGCAATGTAGCTCTCTACCTTGCCGCGTGTTTGGTATTTGAGTTTGTATCTCATAGTCTTTTGTTATTTGCGCCCCGCCAGGCGGTCAAGCCCAACGAGACAAGTATCTCGGCGGAGATAGGGATATATAGATGAGCCGTGAGAGATAAATATTACTAACCTTACAAAACATTATGAGACTCGCGCCGAGATATATCTTTAATTCATTGCCTCACGCTCGAAAGCTCGGAGGGCGGTGTAGTCCACCTCGTAGGATGGGTAGTGGATGCCTCGGTACTCCTTCACCAAGCCTATCTTCACCATCTGCTCCAGCTTTGTCCACTCTTCGGGGGTGAGTACATCCCGAAGCTCACGCCAGGGTGCCCGCGCTGGCACGATCTTATGTTCTTTGCGGAAGTCCACTATCCGACGAATAGCCTTCTCCACGCTGATCATTAATGCCTCCTCCCTCAACTGGAGCGGAGTGCGCATATTGCTAACCGAAAATGCCTTCATCGTAGTTTCATTCTTCGTTTGTTATCAAGTTCCTTACGCTTGGCGGCTGCGTAATCGAACGCCAGTGCATCGAGCAGGCTGACCTTGCCATCGTCACCCACCTGGATGTAGCCGAGGTTGGCGTAGCTTCCGAGAGTAGTGGTCGAGATACCGACTACACCTGCAGCCTGATTAAGGCTGATGCGGATGCCCGCAAGGCGTGACGCATCGGTATAACCTCGTGCCGCGAGATAGCTTTTGTCGAGCTTCTCGAACATCTGCTCTGCGTCTGCAACATTCACCCACCCCTCTGCCTGGAGTGTTGAAGCTGATATGTAGTCGGTAATTGCCATAGTTATTTATGTTTGAATGTTGTCCAACTGTCGCCTATCTCGAATAGGCTTGCGTATAAACCTTCGCAAGTGCCCTCTATGCGGATGCCGAGGCTGTGAGCGCACAGGCTCTCGAACACGAAGAACGCCTTTGTGCGTGGGTATTTAGCATTCAGGAAATCCACCAACACCTTCAGCTCCTCAACGAAGTCCTTGTACTCGGCTGGCGTGAAGGTGACGTGCACCAGCTTGCGCATATACTCGCTGATCTCCTCACTCTTCTTGTTCTTCGGGAGCGAGTTGTGAACGCTCGTGATGATTATGTTACTCATTTTCTTCTGCCTTAAAAGGGTTTCTCATTACATTGCTTTCCATTGCCCACCAGATGAAGAGTGCCCACACTACGATTGCCCAGAATGCACTCTCAAGGGTCGTTGCTCCTCCGATGAATACGGGTGTGATTGTCGCGCCACCCGCGATAATCATATTCTTAAAATGCTCCTTCATAGTACTCGTATTCGTTGCGACGACGTGTGCGTGTGCGTCTTGCAATCTGCTGGTCGTCAGAGTTAAACGTCAGGGTGAATAATGCGAGCAGTACGGCTGCACCTATTCTGCGTGCCAGCTCTTTCAGCTCGATGGAGTAGTTCTCGGATAGGAACCACGCCACCAGGGCGTTTGTCGAGCGTCGGATGCCCGCCTTGTCGTAGATGTTCTGCGTGTGTCGGACTACGGTATTGTAGGCGATGCCGAGGCGTGAGCCTACCTCCTTGCCGATGTCGCCCAGCGTGTAGGCTATTGCGACTCGGGTCTCTGCTGGGGTCAATACCCCGTCGGTGCGTAAGTGTGTCATAGGTTTAATGAGTTTGGTTTCGTTTATTGCAGTCTCGCTACTTGTGTCCCTGTGGGGGTGAGCTTCGTTGTGTATTTCACTCCCCAAAGGTCGGCGGCAACGGAGTAGGTGGTTGTCCTTACGACGCTGGGAAGGTATGAAGTCTTTGGTACTTCAAGCGTCTCTCCGACCTTTAGCGAGCGTATTCTGTCTCGTAGTGAGTTAACTTTTGCCATAATTCGTCAATATTTTGCTTATCGTTTTTCACTCTGTAAATGAGGATATCGCGGTAGCTCTTGGCGTGGATGATGAGCGGTATCGACATCCAGTTATCCCCGCTGACGTGGCGGTAGTTCATCAGCTCCACCACCATATCGCCCGCCGACCTCATCTTGATGTTGTCGAGCGATGGGAAGAGATCGAACTCGCCGCTGTTGGTCAAGCCCCATATCTCTCGCCTCTTGCCCACTACCCACAGCAGGACGAATGAGTCAATGCCTATGTGGGTTGCCTTCAGCTCCTCTATTCGGCTGTCGAGCAGTTTGTTCAGTTGCGTCTTCATCGGTTGCGGTGTTTGTTTGTTTGTTTTATATTTATTATATTTGCGTGCTATTATGTCGCTTAAGGCAAAGGGCTCTCGTTTGGTTTGATAATGGCGACTATCTCGCCCTTGCGATAGATTGCAATGCTATGACCATAGGTCAGCTTCTTTGCCTCGCGCTTTGCTGCTGCCAAGGTGGGGTATTGGTAAACATCCCCGTACCAGGTATCAGTGAAGGTGTACATAATGCGTTATTTGCTTATTTGTTTGTTATTCGTTTCCGAGTGCAAATATAAGTTATAAGGATATATATAACAAATATTTGCCATACGAAAATATTTATAATTATTAGTATAAGGTATAAATATTACTTATACTTGCTGATATATAAGTATTTATATAAAGATATTTACCTTAAAAAAATATACTACTATGGATTTCAAAGATCAGATTAAGATGTTAAGCGAGAGAGTTATCAAGCTTAAAGAGAACCTTCAGACAGAAGAAGCAACAAAGAATGCGTTGATTATGCCATTCATCCAGGCGTTGGGATATGATGTGTTCGACCCAACCGAGGTCATCCCTGAATATACGTGTGATCTTGGAATAAAGAAAGGCGAGAAGATAGATTATGCCATCTGTAAGGATGGTGCGCCAATAATTCTTGTAGAGTGCAAGCATTGGAAGGAGAACCTGAATTCTCATAACAATCAGCTGTTTCGTTATTTTCACGCCTCAAATGCTCGTTTTGGAATTTTGACAAATGGCGTGGTATATCGCTTCTATACTGATTTGGTTGAGAAAAACAAGATGGACGAGAAGCCATTTTTTGAGTTCAATATGGAGCAGTATAGAGGTTCGCAAGTTTCAAAGCTGAAAGAGTTTCATAAAAGCTATTTCGATATCGATGCTATCCTCAACACAGCCAGCGAACTGAAATATACCAACGAGATACGCAATGCCATAGCAAAAGAGGTGGCAGAGCCAAGTGATGATTTTGTCAAGTATTTTGCAAAGCCTGTGTATTCTGGACGACTCAACGGCGAGGTGCTTGAGCAGTTCAAAACGATAGTGAAATCAGCTTTTGCTCAATATTGCAATGATTATATGAACGAGAGATTGAAATCAGCTATCGGGGTTGATGCGGTTGTATCGCCTGCTCCAGCTACAGAACAGAAGCAGGAAAGCCCAGCCGAGCAGGTAGAGGAGGCTTCAAAAGTGCAGACAACAGACGAGGAGATGGCGGGGTTCCGTATAGTTCAGGCGATATGCTATGCCGAGATAGATAATATAGAGCGCATTGTGAGCCGTGATACACAGTCATACTTTGGTATTCTTCTTGATGACAATAACCGCAAGCCTATTTGTCGTTTGCATTTTAATACAGCCAACAAGTATATTGAGGTTTTTGATGAGAGTAGAATTGGCACAAAACATCTTATCAATAGCTTGTCTGACATCTACAAATATCAGGCGCAGATAATTTCTGCCCTGAAAATGTATTAGCGTATGTTTGATTTAAGAAAGTTTGCATTTGACCATAAGCTTCAGCAAGCGGCATTGGTTGAAGTGTTGGGTATTGCGCAATCGCAAGTGTCTAATATGATGAACGGCATACGTAAAGTACGCCTTGAGCATATAGCCAAGCTCCGCGCAGAATATGGTGATATTGTAGACAAATATATAACGAGTGATGACGCTCTGACACCTCGCACCGCCACAATGGCACCTTACCCAGAACCAACGCCTCAACAGCCGACTTCTTCAGACGTGGTGGTGGCTACTGTTGCAGCTGATGGCGAGGTGCAAGTTGTGGAGCAACCTCCATTTGTACCTGACAGCGTAGTGCGCAAGCCCGAAATAAATGTGATGGAATGGGTGGAAAATGAGGAGTCAGATCATTCGCAGAGTGCGTTCAATATCGCCAGCATCTTGCGTCGCACAAAGTTTGTTATTCAGATGAACAACAACGCGATGGCTCCCGATGTCGCCCAGGGCGACTATTTATTTCTGAAGCCCTTTCCCGAGGGCGCAGCGATAATCGACGGCGAAGCCTATGGTATTGAGACTCGTTCGCACGGAATTCTTTTCCGCTTTTTGTACGATGCGGGCGACGCTATCCTTGCACGACCCAAGAACACCCGAGACTTTGGAGATCTTCGCATCCCCAAAGATCAGATTATCCGCAAATACTTTTTCGTGTTCCGCGGCTCGACGCACCTCTCCTCTATGCCCGACAATGATGGCGAACGCGACAAGCAGATAAAGCAACAGGGCGAGCAGATAAATGCTCTTATTAATCAGGTTGGGGCTTCTATGGCAGAAATCAGCAAAGCTGGTGAGCGCACTGATAAACTTCTGGAGCAAAACAAAGAGCTCTTCCAGCTTATCATCAAAAGGCAATAATCATTAGACAACCTCAACGGGTTATTTGATGCTTATTTGATAACCTCAACACCGATATTTCCCAAACAAAACAGTTTTTCGGCTGTTTGGCGGTGTTTCGCCTTATGGCGTTTGTTCGTATATCCAACATAAATAAAGGGCGGAATAACCGCCCTTTATTTGATTTTTCACTTAACAATTCTTTGTTGCATTATGAGAGCCTCAACAGCTACCCCCTTGCTTACCCTCTGACGCTCCGCTATCTCTTCTACTATCCTCAACGCCTCGGGCGACACCCTCACCGCCAGCGTCTGCTTTTTGTTCTCGCCGAGGCTCTTTCGCCCAGCCCCAGCTCTACGACCTCCGCTACTCATCTTGCAGGCTAGTTAAAGAAAAAACCCTCCATCTTCGAGGCTCTCGATGAGACAGTCGATAGCACTACTACCTGCAACATTATTCTCGTCGAGGAGGTCTATCCACTCGGTATGATCCTTCTCCACGTCGCCAACATTCGCTCTCTCATCCTCCGAGTCTTCCGCCAATCGAGTTGTTATTCGCTCAATTGTTTCCAACCCAGTAATTACTTCGTAATTCATAGGTAAATCGGGGTGCTCCTCAAGGTGCATAATTCCGTAATGAAGTATATACTTCGTTAGTTCAGATATCTTTACCTTCATAGTCTTCCGCTTATCGCCCGTCGGCGTTGGTTAATTGTTATTGTTTTTGTTTGACAGTGCAAATATAAGTCATCTTTTTTGAATTATGCAAACATTTATCAAAAAAATAACAATTTTTGTAAAAAAAAGTTTCTACCCCGCAAAGAAAGCACTCTTCGCCATCAGCTCGGCATTCTCCTCTGCGCTAATCTTGATATATTTCATAAAGCTCTTCTCGGTCGTGTGACCCGTAATCTTCATAATAGATATAGTAGGGATGCCCGCCTTATACATATTCGTAGCGGCAGAACGGCGGGCGGTGTGGGTCGTTACCAGGTCGCACTTATCCCAATAGCCTACAACGGCTCGATGATCTACGAGCTTCGTGCCCTCAACCTTCTGCGTGATACCCGCGATGCGTGCCACCTCCTTGATATGCTCGTTGATCCTCTGCTCTGCTATGGGTGTCGATATGTCGAAGCCATTCTCTATGAGCTTGCGGATGACGGGGTGGATAGGTATCACCACCGCTGCACCAGTCTTTGCCGTAGTGATGCGGAAGAACTTATCCTGGATGTGGATGTCGGAAAGTCTATTAAAGTCCGACACACGCAGGGCGGTGAACGCACCCAGCAGGAACTTCTTGCGGGCGAGGTCGAGACCCACAATCATTCGCCGCATATTGCTCTTTGAGAGCTCCGCCCTTTCGGGGTAGGTCGCAACAATGGTATCGCGGCTAATTTTTACATCTGCGATGCGTTGGAGCTCCTCAACGGATAGGTAGATAGTCTTTGCCGCCACATTCGCTGCGCTGAAGCCTCGGCGTTCCGTTTCGTGCAGATCGTGCAGTCTATCCACCTCACGCGCTTCGCGGTAGGCAACCTTGATGCACTTAATGATAGAGCCGAAGTAGTTTTCAGAATAGCCGTCGCTCTCCATATCCTGCTGGAACTTCTGATAGAAGCGCAGGGTGATATCCGAGAAGCGGAGAGATGTGCGATGGCGTGCTTCAAATCCCCTCAACAGGCGCAGGGTAGTGCGGTACTGCTTCATCGTGTTCTCGGGAGCCTTGCGCCCTCGACGCTCGACATATTCGGCAAAGTATTCCACAAAGGTCGTGGGTTGCTTGCGGGTTTCACCATCGAGCGAACGAAACAACATCGCCCAGAACTCGTCGGCGGTCGGCATCCCTACCTCGCCCATCAGCTTATCGCAAAGAGCCTCGGCGGCATTGTATAGCTCCTTGAGGCGAGTGTTCAGAGGCTTGGCTGGAGAGTAGCCCTTCAGCTCGCGCACGCTCTGCGTGTTGGCGTTCCATCGCTCGGGCTCGATGCGGATGTCGGTGGTGCGACGATAGCGAATACCGCGCATCGTCACGACGATATATATTGGCGATTTCTCTTTTTTGGGGAATTTTAGATAAAATGATGTAGGCATAGGTCTAATGAGTTTTATGCAAAGATATGCACAATTTCCCAATGGTGGCAGAAATGGTGGCAAATTTATTGGAAAAATAGCTTAAATTTTGGGTATGTCGAAAAGCAAAACCGCCTCCAAACGCATTTGGAAGCGGTTTTCGTAAAATAATTTTCAATAATTGTGCCCAGGACAAGACTATGCGCCAACTCTGAATATCAGTGCGTTATATCGTGGTGGTGGCAGTGGCGGTGGCAGTTTGCCAAAAAAGCAGGGTGGGATAGCTCCCACTCTGCAAATATACGAAATATCCCGCTAAACTCCTAATCAAGCTCGAAATATTCGCGGATGAAGGCTGGGCGGTCGGGGTCCTTCAACTTTTTCACCGCCATTTTCCAGCACGCTGTGGCGATCTTCTCGTTCTCCTTGCTGTCAGCCAACTCGGCAATCACCTCGGCATAGTCGGAGTAAATCATATTAACTGTGAGCCACAGTGCCCACCAGTTGTAGTGCGGCTTCTCGTCAAGCGGGATGGTGCGCGACATCAGAAACGCCTTCAACTCTTCAGGCTTCCAGTGAGCACCCCTGCTGGGTTCCATCGCTCCCGTGAGCGTTCTGTCGTCGTTGATGAAGTGCGATGCCACCTCTTGAGCCTCTGCGGATGTGACATAGTTAGCGAAGTCGATTGCTGCCAGGAACTCGAGCGTCGCCATAGCAAGGTCGGGGTGCACGTCCGCAGCTTTGTAATAAAGTTTCTTAAAGCCTGTGCCAAAAATCATCATTTTCTGCACATCTTTGCCATTCTTCATCTCGTCGTATAGAGCGTCGAAACGCTCCTTCAGTTCGATATTCGTCATAAGGTAATAGATGTTTGATTGAACTTGTTTTGCAAAATTGATTTCAACCCCTCAACGGCATTCGCTCCAAGCTGAACGCCAAAGAAATTGATATACCCCTTCTCCTGCACTTGCTTCAGCATTGCGTCTGCGTAACTCATAGCCATAGCTTTCACCTGCTCATCGGGGATGCTGGCAAGGTACTTACGCATTGCGGGTTCAACGAATGAGGTGATTGTCGGGGTAATCAGAAAGCCCAGCTCTGCCCAAAGGTTGTACGAGCTTGGGTTGATCCCCAAAAAGCCTGACATCATTTTACCTACAGAGCTTGTTGGCGGGATGTTCACCTGTGGGAGTATGCTCTGCGCTACTTTCGACAGCCACTCACCCACTCCTGCAATCAATAAATCTTTGTCGTTCATTTCTATTGAGGTTAAAGAGGGTGCGTTCCCGCACCCTCGATTAGCGTGTCAGGTTAGAAACCGTTGCGAGAACCGCAGTCGCAGAGCGGGTTGAAAGTAACCATCGCGGTTGTCTCGGTACCAGCTGTGTAGTCAGCGGTGAGCTTCGGAGCGAAGGTCGCATTGACGTAGTTCACGATACGCTGGTCGGCGCAGTTGCGACGCTCTGCCTCAAGGTTCACCTTGTAGTCGATGTCCTTCTGCACCTCACGGAACGCATCTGCTACGCCCTGATTGCGAACAGCCTGCTCTGCCAAGCGTGACTCGATAGCCGCAATCTTGCTGTCGAAGTAACGATAAACCTCCAGTACCTTCTGATCGTTGTAGGTGTTCGCCTTCAACAGCGCAATCTCGCTATCCTTCGCAGCGAGCTTCTGCTCCATACCCAACTCGTAGCGGTTCACGCAGTGATCCTCGCTACAAACTGGCACAGGCATAACGCCATTGCGACCCCAGCCGTTGTTGCAGCCATTGCCGAAACCACCCCAGCCGTTGAATAGATTGCCAGCATTAATGCCCAGGAACGAAGCCAAACCCAAAGAGCCAGCTACGGTGTTGTAGTCCACCTGACCCGCGTTCGGAACGCGTACATCGTAGCCATCGGATGTCTTGATGTGATGTGACATATAGATTGATATTACCCGCCTCTTACCTCTTCAGCGATTGAGGAGGGTGGCTGCGCACCTCCTACCCTCAACGCAAAAGTATGATTTCGGAGGTGGCTATATCAAGTCATCTGCTGTCAGCTCGTTGCCCAGACGACGCAAGAATATTGACAGCATCTTACCGCGCCCAGGCGTGTCGCAACGGTCGGCGAAACCATTGAGCAGCTTGTTCACCGACTGTCGAGAACAGCCCGTGGTGCGTGCGATCTGCGACGGGTAGAAGCCCGCCTTCTGCATAAAGTGAAACAATAGGCAGCGAGCCTCGACGACATCGGTCTGCTTTTCGCCTGATAAGATACGCTCTCGGGGTATCTCCGTCTCTCGCTCCACTCGCTCCAGCAGAGCTTGAAAGATAATGCTCTTGCACATAAAGATATTTTTTCTTACCTTTGCAACATCCCGCTTCCAAATACACATAGGTGCAGACACACCACCAAAGGCTTATGCCTCGGTCTTGGTGTGTCTGCACCTTTGCTTTTCTCGCTGGGAAGTGGGAAGTTTTAGCGAGAGAGAGATCGGGGCTTTTTCTTTGCCCCTTTACTTATTATATTATAAAGGTAAAAAGTGGTTGCCCAACTTGCGGAGCGCAAGCCAGGCGATAAGAAGTATTATCATTATACGAAAGCCTTTGATTTGGGTGGTCTGCCACCAGGTGAGAGGCTTGGCAACCTCAACAACGACCTCTCTATACTGCTGACGATATACGATGCTATCCCGATGGAGCGTGGGGATAGTTACTGCGACCTTCGGCGCAAGTGGCAGGGTGAACAGTGAGTGGTAGAGCGTACCATCAGAATTGATTTTCGCCCACGACGCTGCCACCTTCGTTTCAATGTAACTGCTATCAGCCTCAACGATGCGCTCTTCTCGCTCGGCAGGGATGTGCACTTCTACTGTGTCAATTCTTGACACAACACGCTCCCGTACCTCTATTCTCACACTATCCTGCTCCGAGGTTGCGAGCTTTCGGCAAGGGCAACAACTGACGAAGGCAATCGCCCACAATGCGATGACGATTTTGTTTATCATAATATATTATAGCATTAAGTAATACGATAAGATAATATAATAAACCACTAACGAATATTTGTCGTCAGCCCCAATGCCTCCTCCATCTGACCAAGAGCCTGCATCGCAGGTGTAATCTTTCCGCCCAGCATCTGCATATTGTCAGCGAGTATCTCCGTAGTATAGTGCTTTACCTGGCTTTTGTCGAGCCACTCACGAGTACGCAGGCGACCCTCGATGTAGAGCTGGGAGCCCTTGCGAACATACTTGTCGGCAACATCTGCCAGCCCTCGCCACAGGGTAATAGTGTGCCATTCGGTGAACTCCCTGCGCTCACCACTTTGTGCGTCGGTATATCGCTCCGATGTCGCCAAGCGCAGACGAGCAGTCTTCACCCCGTTGGCTGTTGTCTTTATTTCGGGGTCGTCGCCTACACGACCCACCAGAATTACTTTGTTTACCATTGTTTTGAGTTTTGTTTATGCTGTAAATTCATAGACCTTTTGCGTGATGCCGTGCTGTGGCAGCACATCGATGTGCAACCAGGTCACGCCACCCTCAATGCGCACTTGGCAAGGGAACGCAGCAGGCAATAGCTTGATGCGCTGACGTGCTGCCTCGGCGGTCATCCCCTCAATGCTGAAGTCGCCCGCCTTGCCCAGAACGTGCGCCGACATATAAGCTCTGCCTTTCGACCGCACAATCTCGCACATATTGCACCGCACCCCTCGCTGATGTATCTTCAGCTTGTGATTATTGCACTTCATTGGGCGACCTATGATGTCGCGCCTCAACAGTAGCAGGCAGTGCAGGAACATCGTATCCAGGAACTGCCACGACGCTTCGCCCCAGCGGGCATAGATGTGGTCACACACAAGCTCCTCAACCTTGAAGTACTGGGAGAGCTGATTAATAATGTCGTTTCTATCCATTTTTGGTAAATTTAATATCCGCTTTGAGGCTTGCGCTCTGCGCAGCCTCGTCGTTCACACAACTTCATTGAACGCTCCGCCTCAAGAGCTGCAATGCGTGACTGGAGCTGACCGTTCTCGATTGTCTTATCGAGGAGCTGTTGCTGAAGGCTCCGCACGAGCTGGGTCTGCTCGTGGAACCGCTCCTCTTTCGCCAGGAGTTGCTTATCCGAGAGCTCAAGACGCTCCCTCAAAAGATAGAACTCATCGCGCTCTGCTTTGGTCTCGGCGACCTCGGCTTCAGCCTCTGCAACACGCGAGTTGCTCTTGCGGGTGAATGCCCACTTGATGAACTCGAAGCCGCCGAGAGCTCCGAGAATAGTGAGAGTAGTTGGAATAAGGTCTTTCATTTTTTTCTACAACCAAATAAATACTTGTGCGATAAGACCTCCGAGAGCAGTCGCTATTGTGTCGTTGCCGTCGAAGCCTCCATAGGTGTATTCGTCGAAAATCTCTTTTCCTACGCCCGCAAGAATAGCCGCGATGAAGGCGACGTTCTCAACGCCAGGGAAGATTGTGGCAACCGTTGCAGTCATCAAACCGCCAGCAATGAAATGAAGAGCCTTGTCGGCAGGGATGCAACCGACAAAGCTCATAATTTTGTTATACAACTTCTCCATACTACACTGCCTCTACATAAAGATTTACGAGGTCTTTAAGTGCGTGATATACCGGGTTGATAGTATCACGGTTGCAGAGGTACACTACGCCATTCTGCGAGTAATACTTGCCATTCTCCAACTCCATATTGCCCTCATAAGGGATAGGGTTTTCGAGAGTACCATACTCCTCTCCCTCCTCGGTGTACTCTGGAGTTACCTCTACATAGAGAGCTGCGGTGTTCGCGCTTGGATAATAGTGTGGCAAGATTGTGTGGTCTTGCAGAACTGCATAGAGCTTACCTTCATAGGTAAACTTATCACCTTTGGCTACAGTGTCGCCCTCCTGAATATCCTCGCCCCATTTAGGTGCAAAAGCCTTGTGTGTGAGCATCTGCTCTGCCGATAAGCCGAGAGTCTTGAAGTCTTGCTTCTCACGGTTGAGAAGCTCGGTAATGCGGGCAAGGCGTTTCTCCTGATTAATGAGTGGCTTCACCTCATAATCATCGGGGATAGGTATCTCCTCATAATCATCGGGAGTCTCCATCTTTGGTTGTGCCAAGCCTACGCCAGCCTCGTAGTAGTTGTAGCCAAGAGTGACCGACTCACCAGCCACCCAGCCATCGCTCTTGCGGCAGAGGAGCTTTCCCTCCTCCGCTACAAGTGTCGTGATTGTTTTTTGTTCGATTTTCATATCTTATAAAACGTCTTTTATGTACTCGTAAATCTCATTAAACAGTTCCTTATTGTCTGTCTCCAACTGACTAATCGGGAAGATGCGACTTGCGTAGCTGCTCCAGTTAGATGCCCCCCTGTACGCTACTACGCTATTGTCGGGTACATAGATAGAGCCTGTGCCAGAGGCGATGCTTGACTCGATAAACGCTTCACTTCCACAAGTTGGGGGGGTGGTATTTTTACAAATTACCGCACTCAAACTTCTATAACCTCTAAAAGACCATCCTCCTATTTCGGTCAACGAGATGGGCAGGATTATGACTTCCAGCAAATCACCAAAATTTGGGTTTGCTCCATAATTGTAAGGGGTTGGGAAAGATGTAATCTGTCCTAAATCAACCACCCTTTTAATAGGGACAGAGCGAAAAGCAGATGCCCCTATTGATTTCAGATTTGGTAACGCTAAAACTTCCATTTCAAGAGATGTACACCCCCAAAATGCTTCAGCAGATATACTCTCGACTGCTTCAAGATTTATCTCTTTGAGGCTTGAGCAATATTCAAAAGCACCAATCCCTAAATACGTTACTGTTGGCGGTAGTACAACTTTTGTCAGGTTTTTACAATCTCGGAAAGCTCCATTCGCCTGATTTGAGCCCCCAATACTTGTAACCGAGCCGAGTGAACTCACAGTATCTATACCACTATTTCGGAACGTACCCTCCAGTACACCTCCAGTCAAATTAGGCATATAAATATCACCTCGCAAAGCACAGTCTCTAAATACGTTATAACTAACCCTTGTAATGTTAGATAAATCACCTACTGAAGTCAGCGAAGTACACCCATAGAAAGATTCGGGCTTTAATATCTTTACAGATTTTGGCAGTTTAATATGTAAAAGGTTTGTACACGACTGGAAGTCTCCATTACCGCCAATAGTGTCGTGCTGCCCCAAATAATTTACTCCTGTAAATTTCTCTAACTCGTCAAATTCTGTGATTACAGTATTATTTCTAAACTTCCCACCAAGACTCGTCACACTTGCCGCTTGCTCTTTTGTGATACCCACCTTGTCGCCCCAATTATCTGCACAGATTTGAGCGACTACTGGGTCGGCAAACTTGATGTAACGCACAATGTTGGGTGCATCCAAAGTCAATGCTGGGAACGCACCTACAACTGCGTTATACTCCTCCTCGCCAACAGGGTCGGTGATGTGGATAGTTCCTTCGATGACAGGTAGTGAGGCTTCATCATTTCTACCATTGGCATCTATACCTATGTAGTTACCATTGGCAAGTGTAGCAAGCATATTGAGGTCGGTAGCATCGCCCGAATGGTCGAAGCCGATGACTCGCACACTACGCAATGCAGAGCCTTCTGCCGAGAACGCACCCTCGAGCAAATCGAACTCGTCAAGACCCTCGCAGTTCTCTACACGGAGATATGATACATTGGCGAGGGTGTCGTAGATGATTGTTAAGTTTTTCGTGTATAAAGCGTGGACAGCATCAAGTCGTGAGTCCATACGCATATACTTAGCTCCTTCAGGAATAGGTATTTCTACATCATACGCTTGTGTAGCGTCAGATACCCCTATCTCGGTGCTTGTGTAGTATTTGATGCGAGTTTTAGACGAGTTATAGAACGATATACCAGTGTTTGCGTGAAATATATCCGACACGAATATTGATTTTAAGTCACTCACATCATAATAATCACAATACCTCCAATTTGATGCGTATGCTATTGACTCTCCGCTTGATTGTATGTTGACATAAGCACCGTTTATCCACGTTGGGGTTAAGTTTTTGAAGGTTGCCTTGAGCTTATTCAACCTTACCAACGATAGTGCCTGTATGGTAGGAGGCAGAGATATGCTCTCTATCTTCGAGCCTTCGGGAATAGCGAGGCTGTTGATAGATGACCCTGCAAACAAAGCCTCCTTGACACGAGGACAACCATTCAATGAAACAGCACCACCCAACGACACAACATTTCTCGCATCTATATGCTCCAAAGAAGGACAAGAGCCAATATTCAAAGCTCCTACATTTGATGTCACATTCTCTGCCACCTCGTCACCAATCTTTAGCGATTGCAAACGAGCAGAGGCAACAGTAAGAGTAGTGTTTGCTACCATCTTCAAGCCACGGAGGTCGCCGAGGTCACGGATGTAGTCTGCGCCCTGAATGTACACCGTAGTGTCGGCATCACCTGCGCCTGTGACTACGAGTTCTGCAACATCACCAGCCATCACTCTTTCGCCAGCCTCTATCTTGCGGCTATCGCCAATAAGAATGGTGGGGTTTATATCTATTGCTGGCACGATATTATAGTGAACAGGGTCTGTGCCTACGACACGATAGTTGATTTGTCCGAGGCTCTTTTCACTTGACCCAACAGCGAAGTCAGCAAAGCCGAACATCGAAGCGATGAATATCATACGCATCTCAACCCATCTGCGCTCCGCCTCATAGTGACCACCGAGCGATTGTTGGAGAGGATGTACATTATTTTGATACTTTGTGCCATAGATGCCCCACGCCTCCTCATAAGTCCAACTCGCATCCTCGTTGTAGGCAGACTGTGGGAAGTAGTTTTGAGCATAGTCCCAAAAGGCTGAACGCACATAACCTACAAGTCGCTCCATCTTGTTTGTGCCGTATGACGCTGGGCAAAGCTCCGCCATTTTGTCGAGTATGCGGATAACCATAGACTGAAGCGATGGAAGATTAGGGTTGCTCTCGTCAGGCTTCGCAAAGACCTCTGCGAGCAAAGACCAGAACACCGAGTCCTCACCCTTGAATACGCTCTCGCTGGCGGTGATGTCACCCATAAGAATCGAGTATGCCTTCACAGCAAAGCCTTGATTGTTAATGTCGAGGATAGTATCAAGGTCATCCTGTCTCCAACGCCACTTACCTCCATCTGACAAACGAGCAAACTTGTAAGGGTAAGAGTTCTTCTTGAAGTTATCCGTTGCACCGAAAATCAAGAGGAACGCCAAGCAGAACAGAGCATCCTCCAAGTGGAAGTAGTCGCTGATGTGAGCCTTAAAATACTCCTTGCGGAGTTGAATGAACAATGCAGTTTTCTCCTCCAGTGTGAGACCTCCTATGTTTGCCGATGGGAATTGAGTTAAGAGGTTGATGCCGTTTGGCTTATATTTCCCCTCCTTGCGGTCATAATAATATATGTCATACACCCCATCGGTGTAGAACTCCTTTGCTGTGTGAGCCTTCTGCCAAGCGGATATGTTAGCATTTATCTCCTCAAGAGAGGTGGTCACACCCTCAATGAATGGGGCGCAGCCGTACACCATATCGTAGGCAGGCTTAAACTCCGCATTGAGCAACGACTGAATATTCGTTTCATCGGATGCTTCATCGGTAGCAAAGCCACCTGCTTCGCTCACCTCCCAGCCTTTCTCTATACTGCCCGACAAGATAGCACCCATAGCCTCGTTTGCTGATGAGTAGCGTGTCGCTGACCAAGGATAGTCGAAACCGATAGCGAGAGGTGTATGGTCGCTACCCTCCAAAGAGATAAGGCTATCCTTGTATGCCTCGTCATCATAGCCAAAGGTCACAGCATCGCCCTTATCAGCACCTACTGTGTAGAGACCAATGAATGTGTATGCGTATGTGCCATTATCGGTAAGTTCCTTTAAGAAACCATAC
>JAGCKG010000048.1 GCA_017647625.1 Alistipes sp.
AAAGAGATCACGATAGCACTGAACAGTCTCTGTGAGGAGTTTAGACTCAGGGTTAGGAGCCCAACCTGGATAGCCGTCAGAGTGCTGAACATCGAAGCCCGCAAGATAGAATACCGACTCGATAGTCTGCGCTGCATACAACTTAGCACTCTCAACAGATGAACGATGCGATGTGGTTACTGTGATAACCTCATTCTCGGTATCAAACTTCACAGAGGCGAGGTTTGAAGAGGTCTCTACAAGACCTGGCATAGCGAACGACATACCGAGGATGCCATTAGGAAGACCTACCAACGCAAGCAAGAAGTAGCAGAGTTCGTCGTTGGTCATAACCTTCGCAGGCTTAACCTCAACATCGCTCACAGCAAAGCGCATACGTGGCTCGGTATGCTTGAACTCCTCCATCATCATCTGACCGAACTCCAAATAACGCTCCTCAAAGTCCTCCTTCTCCGCAGCAGGAACACCTACGATAGCATATGCCTCGCGTGGGATAGCATTGCGAAGGTTACCGCCGTCGAACTCTGCCAACGCAACACCGAACTTGTCGATAGCATTGTAGAGGAAGCGTGCCATAAGCTTATTAGAGTTAGCACGACCCTTATCGATATCATCACCAGAGTGACCACCAAGCAAGTCACCAATCTCAAGACGTACAAATGCGTAGTCTGCAGGTGCCTCCTCGCTCTCGTAGTTGAGTGTAGCAACAGTGTCGATACCACCAGCGCAACCGATGAAGATCTCACCCTCATCCTCCGAGTCAAGGTTTACAAGATACTTACCAGTAAGCATACCCTCGCCAAGACCGAAAGCACCTGTAAGACCTGTCTCCTCATCTACAGTGAAGAGTGCCTCAACAGCAGGACGCTCAAGGCTCTCGTCGAGCAATACTGCAAGAGCAGCGGCCATACCGATACCGCAGTCAGCACCAAGCGTTGTATCCTTTGCCTTAACCCACTCGCCATCGATATATGTCTCGATAGGGTCGTTCTCGAAGTCGAACTCCTTAGATGAGTTCTTCTCGCATACCATATCCATATGCGACTGAAGGATAACCGCTGGGCGATCCTCGAAGCCCTTTGTTGCAGGCTTACGCATTACAACATTACCAGTCTCGTCGGTCTGGTACTCGATATTATGTCTCTTTGCGAACTCAATAAGCCAAGCAATAATTTTGCCCTCCTTCTTTGATGGACGTGGTACCTGGCAGATGTCATCAAACTGCTCCCAAATGAGTTTTGGCTGTAAATCTCTGATTGTCATAATTCTTAATTTTAGGTTAATTATTTTTTATCGTTACTCTCTCGTTCAAACAAGCGCACACCCTTCAATAGCGGGTTGCGTCGCTCCATTACAAAGACCTCTGCAAGGAGTAGTAGCAATGCCACACCCAAGAACCACTGGTACTGCTCGTCATACTCCTCGAAGGTTATCTGCGTAAGTTGTGTCTCCTCAATCTGGTCAAGACGCTCGATTATCTCCTCGAGACCGAAACTCTCATTGCGCGAGCGCACATACAAACCGCCCGTAGCCTGGGCAATATGTTGCAACAATGGCTCTCCAAGTTTTGTCACTACCATTTTGCCATTCTCGTCCTCGATAAGTTCGCCATTAATCTTTAGTGGCGTACCCTCTGGCGTACCGATACCGATAGCGCACACCATAACACCCTGCGCAATGGCACTCTCTATAGCCATCTCTGTGCGCTGGTTATGCTCCTCGCCATCCGTAATGAGTATCACAACACGGCTATGCGACTCCTTGGTACTCTCGGTAAAGGATAACAACGCCACCTCCAACGCCTCGCCTATATCTGTTCCCTGACGCGCTATAAGCGATGGCTCAAGTCGCTTGACCATAGCCTCCGCCATCTTATAGTCGCCCGTAATAGGCAACAACACCTCTGCCTCCTCGGCAAAGGCCACGATGCCGAGTCTATCCTCCTTCATTCGCTCCACAAGGCGCGAAATGGCATAGCGTGTACGCGCCATACGGCTTGGCGTTACATCCTCGGCAAGCATCGAGTTCGAGACATCGACAACAAGCACCACCTCGCGACCCTCAACCTCCGTACTACGTAGTTTCGAGCCAGTCTGTGGGCGCGCCAATGCCAACGCCATAAAGCCTATCGCAAGGCTGAAAAGCGCAATCTTAATCCAGCCTCTGACTCCCGAATAGTCGGGCATAAGACTATTAAGCACCGCCACATTACCAAAACGCTTCAGTTTACGCTTGCGGTATAGCCTTAATAGCAGGTATATAATTGGAATAGCCACAACTGCCAACAGCAACCATAGCCACTCGGGATTAGCAAAGATAAATATATTTACATCACTCATACTACAACATTTTAAGGTATGCGATTAAGCACCACACGCTCCACAACAAACTCAAAGGCGAGCAGCAGCAGAGACAACAACAACCAACCGAAGTACAACTCCTCGTAAGATGTGTAGTGCGTAATCTGCACCTCGCTCTTCTCCATCTCATTAATGCGGGCGTATATCTCGCCAAGAGCCTTATTATCTACCGCACGGAAGTACTCGCCACCTGTAGTCTTGGCAATACTGCGAAGAAGTTTTTCATCAATCTCCACATCTGCCATAACATAGGTCTTATTGCCAAACATATCCATCGCAGGCATAGGGGCCTGACCCTTAGTACCCACACCGATAGTATAGACCTTAACACCCATATCGCGCGCTATCTCCGCTGCCATAATAGGCGATATCTGTCCGCGATTGTTCACACCGTCGGTAAGCAACACCACAACCTTCGACTTTGAACCACTCTCACGAAGACGATTGATAGCCGTTGCCAAGCCATTACCTATCGCCGTACCATCATCCACAACGCCACTGCGCAGACGTGAGAGCATAGTACCCACACTCGCCTTATCCGACGTTAGCGGACACTGCGTAAATGCCTCGCCTGCGAATGCCACCACCGAGATGCGGTCGCCAACACGCTCCGCAGCAAACTCCGATGCCAACTGCTTGGCAGCGGTAATACGGTCTGGCTCGAAATCGCGCGCAAGCATAGAGCCAGAGATATCCATTGCAAGGACAATGTCGATACCCTCGGTAGAGGTCTCCGTAGAGGAGTGTTCCTCAACGGGGCGCGCAAGTGCCACGATGCCCGCTGTAAGAGCCATCAGACGCAACACGATAGGCAGATGACGCAGGTAGTAGCGCAAGGTGCGTGGCATACGACCTCTTTGGAGTGTCGACACGCGCATAGTGGCGCGACGACGACTAACAAAGATGTAGTAGGCAACGACAACGGGGATTATCGCTAATAGATATAGTATTTCGGGGTTCTGAAACTGCATATTCAACTATATTACCAATTCTTCTTACCTGGGATGACCAAAGCCTTCTCGCCCTCCTTTAGTTTCTCCTGTGTCTTATCCTCTTGGGCTTGTATGGCGTTCAACATACGCTCCTGATCGGCATTAAGTTCCTTGGGTTGCGACTCCTGCTCGCCATCCTGCTCATCCTCCTGTGGCTCGTCGCCATTTTGTTGCTCCTCATTCTGCGGAGGTTGCTCTCCCTCGTAGTTTTGCTGTTGGTCGTTTTGGTTATCCTTATTTTGGTTATTCTGGTTATCTTGATTCTGCTGATTATCCTGATTCTGGTTGTTGTTATTTTGATTATCCTGATTCTGGTTCTGCTGTGGCTGAGAACGCTTTTGATCTACGATGCGCTTGGTAAGCACATAGTCATACTTTGTCTCCCTATCCGCAGGGTTTAACAACAACGACTCACGAAAGGCATTCAACGCAGCCTCGTACTTCTGCTCGCTAAAGAGCGACTCGCCCAAGTTGCGCAACACCTCGGCACGCTGAGACTTCGACAGTAGTGTATCAGCAACGATAGCCTCATAGTTGCGGAATGTAACCTCGGCAGTAAGAGTTGAGTCCTGCGGGTTGCTCTTACGCAAGTGATGATAGGCATTGGCTCTATTGTATAGTGCCTCATAGTTCGTTGCATCGTACTCCAAAGCCTCGTTATAGCGATTGTATGAGGTGTTGTAATTCTTTCGCTCGAAGTTTGAATTACCCTCACGGACAAGTTTGCGCTCCTGATGATACTGTGCCGATACGGAGACACAGCACAAGAGCAACAACGCCACAAAAACCGATATATTTCGTATGATATTAGACACTCGCATTACTCCTCAATCTTGGTTTCAAAGGTTATATCTCGCTTATCCTCATTATGCTCCACCTCGACACTCTTGGTATTCTCCACAAAGTAGTAGGCATAGGTAAAGAGTTGCTCGTTCTCTTCAGCATCCGGCAACGCCTTGGCAAATTTAACCATATCTGCGGTACGCAATATCGCCACAAGGTTGCTTCGGCTATCGTGCTTGATATCTACATCACGAAGTGCCGAGATAATCTCGTCGGTGGTCATCTCCAACGCTCCCACCGCCCAGCGATCCTCGATATAGAGTCGCAAAATCTCGGTCAAGGTCGAGTAGTAGAGTTTATGCTTGCCATTCTGCCACAACTTTCGATTGCGCAACTCATCCAACGCCTTGATAGCAATGACGTGTGGAGGCAACTTTGGCGCAGGCTTTACCTCACGCACCCTGCCCTGCCACTTATTGCGTACATACCATACGATATACCATACTATCAACGACAAGATAATCAACGCTATAACAGCATAAATAGCATAGTCGCGTATCTCGGCAAAGATAAACGGCAGGTTCTTCTGCGTGTGGATACCCTCATCCTTGAGCATCGAGCCAGCACGTTCGTTATCTACCGTAAAGCCCTGCTGTCCTGTAGGGTCTGCCTTCAAAAAGAGCGTGGTGTCTAGTTCCATATAGTTTGCCACGCGCAACACCAACGTATCATCCGCAACAAGGGTGTCGGGATGCTCCCTGTTTTTATCGAAGTAGAGAATGGTTGGGCGAATAGGAATATTTCCCGTCTCCATAACCGCCAAGAGGTAGCGTTTACGGAGTGTTAGTCGTCGTCCCTCATCCTTGAGCGTATCGAGAGGATACTCCTCAACAAGTTCAAAGATATCCTCATCATACTCTTCGTATGTCGACATTTGCAATTTCGCCTTTGCCCTCTCCTGAATCTCCTTTGCTGATAGGTTGCCATCGAAATCGGGGACGCCTATCTCTGTGGCGCGATCCTTCTCGATATCGATGATATACTCTACGACATCTCCAACCTCGATACTATCCTGCGAGAAGCGCGCACTAATGGTAGGGACATCCGCCTTGGCAACACCCGATAGAGATATCGCCAACACAGCAAGCAACAAGGTTAATATATTTGATGAACACTTCATCGTCTCTTAAACATCTTTATGAGTTCCACCACAAAGTCGCCATCGGTAGTCACCTCGGCAACATCTACTCTATTGTGACTCAACATCTTCAACATTGCACTATTGCGCTCCTCGAAACTTTGCTTCCAGTACTCGCGTACACGACGTGAGGAGGTATCTACCCACTCCCTTACGCCTGTCTCGGCATCCTCCATTTCGACAACGCCCACATTGGGCAACTCCTTATCGCGCTTATCGAAGATGTTTATCGCCATAAGATCGTGCTTCGACGATGCAATCTTAAGGGCATCCTCGAACTTGGGCATATCATCCACCGAGTTTATGAAGTCGGACAATAGGAAGGATGTGGTGCGCTTCTTATTCACGCCCACCAAATAGCGCAATGCCTCCGAGAGGTTTGTGCCACGACCCGTAGGTTGGAAACTTACCAACTCACGAATAATCATTAGGATATGGCTACGACCCTTCTTCGGAGGTATAAACTTCTCGATATGGTCCGAAAAGAGGATGCAACCCACCTTATCGTTATTCTTCGATGCCGAGAATGCCAACGTCGCGGCAACCTCGGTAATAAGATTCTTCTTGGTTATACTCTCCGAGCCGAACAATCGCGAGGGCGAGACATCGACAACAAGCATCATCGTCAACTCACGCTCCTCCTCATAGACCTTAACGTGCGCACGGTCCGAGCGCGCTGTAACATTCCAGTCGATATCGCGCACATCGTCGCCCGCACGATACTCCCTAACCTCGGCAAACGACATACCGCGACCACGAAAGGCAGTATGATACTTGCCGGCGAAGATCTCGTCGGACAAACCGCGTGTCTTAATCTCTATTCGGCGAACACGCTTGAGTATATCCTCGTCGTGACTCTGCATTATGGCACTATAACATTGTTGAGAATCTCGGTAATAAGCTGTTCGGTAGTGACATTCTCGGCCTCAGCCTCGTATGTTAGACCGATACGGTGGCGCAATACGTCGTGACATACGGCACGCACATCCTCTGGGATGACGTAGCCTCTGCGCTGAATAAAGGCGTAGGCACGAGCAGCCTTTGCCAACGCGATACTTGCTCGTGGCGAGCCACCATAGGCGATAAATGGCTGAATGTGCTGTAGACGATACTCCGAAGGCTCGCGTGTAGCGAAGATGATGTCGATGATATATCGCTCGATCTTCTCATCCATATAGACCTTGTTCACAATCTCTCTTGCACGCATAATATCCTCTGGCGAGATAACCTTATCTACCTGTGGCATACCAGCACCCGAAAGGTTCATACGGATGATATCCAACTCCTCGGCACGTTTAGGATATGAGATCTTTGCCTTGAGCATAAAACGGTCTACCTGCGCCTCTGGAAGTGGGTAGGTACCCTCCTGCTCCAATGGGTTCTGCGTAGCAAGCACAAGGAATGGCTTTGGCAGTGGATATGTGGTATCGCCAATAGTCACCTGCTTCTCCTGCATAGCCTCCAAAAGTGCTGACTGCACCTTTGCTGGCGAACGGTTAATCTCATCAGCAAGGATGAAGTTCGCAAAGATAGGACCCTGCTTTACGGTGAACTCCTCGTTGCGCTGTGAGTAGATAAGCGTACCAATAAGATCGGCAGGCAAGAGGTCTGGGGTAAACTGTATGCGGGCAAACTTTGCATCTACAGCCTTCGACAAGGTTGTGATAGCCAAAGTCTTGGCAAGACCAGGAACACCCTCCAACAAGATGTGACCATCCGACAAAAGTCCGATAAGCAAGGTGTCGATAAGGTGCTGTTGACCTACAATAACGCGAGATATCTCCTTGCGGAGCGTATCCACAAATACCGACTCCTCCTGAATATGAGCATTTAACTCTTTGATGTTTACTACTTCATTCATATATGTTAGTCTTTATACTAATCGTTTTGTTTGTTATCTCTTAACGCCTATAACTTGATATATATTGCAAAGTTAAGTAATTATTTCATAACATTCAACTCATCATAGAGCCTTGTTCCCACCACTGGGCGCGCTATGGTTGTGGCAATGTCATAGTCCACCTCTGCGCCACTGCGCGTAACATCCTTCTGTGTGATACCGCGACCCGTAATATCGGCAAGAGCAACAGCGAGACCTATATCGCGTTTGCTATCACCCCAATCGGTATATGGCAGAGGGTAATACTCATCATAAACGCCATACTTATTACCCGACGATGTAAGGTCCACGTCTGGCACGATACCCTCGCCCCAGTCGCCAAAACCCTTGGCATTGAAGCACATAAAGGTAATAGGTGCATACTCCAAATCTTTGCCATTGATATGCTTGTATGTAACATCCATACCGCAATTCTTGCCCTCGGTGGTTGCACCTATAAGCGTTACGGGGAAGTCAAGACCACGAAGACCCATAACCACAAGTTCCGATGCCGAAGCACTATTACCCGAGCATAGCACCGTAAGACGCTCCAAGTTGAGCAACTGACCCGTATTCTCCAACTTAAAGTCGCTATGCTGTGATGCCACCGCATTCTTCTTATTACGCTCGATGCGACATAACGTCTGTCCCTCGTAACTGCTTGGCACAATAGCCGAGCAGAGCAACAATGCCGAACTCAAAGCTCCACCTCCATTGCAACGAAGGTCGAGGATAAGTTCCTTAACGCCCTCCGAGGCGAGGTAGGTCAACACCTTGGATAGTTCATCGTTATACTCGCTCTCGAAACCCAAGTACGACAGGTAGCCAATTCTCTTATCGTAGCCCTCAACATCTATCACATCGTAGTGCGCAATAGGTGTCTCGTTGTAGACCCCACTCTCAATGGATGCAGAGTACTCCGCACCACTCTCCGAACGTCGTTTAAGACTTAGGTCGAGCAATCCCACACCGCCCGATTGTATATTGTTGAAGTGGTTGACATAGTTTGAATTGTCGATATTTCTGCCATTTATACCGACAATGATATCACCACGCTTGATGCCCGCCATCTCGGCTGGAGAGTCGGGATATACAGACTCCACAACGAAGCCATATCTATTGTTGTTGTCGATAATCAGTATTGTGTAGTGAAGCAAGATACCAAAACCCGAACGCTCACCGCGTGTTGCAGTGACATCGCGGATATAGGAGTAGTAACTACGCTGACCCTGACTATTGTATGAGCCATCATCCTCGTTTGTAGTGAGTTTCGAGAGTGCGTGGTGAAGATACTGCTCCCACGGCAGACGGCGATTAAAGAGCGAACGCTTCTGGTTTACCTCATCCAACCAGTAGTACTCATCCTCAAGACGCTTGTCGATATACGATATTATCTCGTTCTCGGTGGTAGGCTGTGTGCTTGACGGCACATCCATACCCGAATATGGTTGCTTGGCACAAGAGCCACACAACAACAGCATAAAGATTATTAACGCTCTCATAATCCGCTATTTGAAGTATAATATTTGCACACATCTGTAATTCCACACTGGTCGCACTTGGGTTTACGCGCTAAGCATACATAGCGTCCGTGTAGAATAAGCCAATGGTGCGCTATAGGTAACAACTCCTTGGGAAAGCCCTTCTCTAACTGACGCTCCGTAGCAAGCGGGGTCTTGGCATTGCGCGAGAGACCTATGCGCGCTGCCACGCGGAAGACGTGAGTGTCTACGGGCATAACCTCTCTACCCCACAACACCGCGCCCACAACATTTGCCGTCTTGCGTCCTACGCCCTGCAACGACTGCAAGTCATCGGGGTCACTCGGCACCTCGCCACCAAAACGCTCGACAATCTGTCGCGAGAGCGCACTAAGGTGCTTTGCCTTGTTGTTAGGATAGGATATGCTCTTGATATAGTCGTAAATCTCCTCCACCGTAGCCTTAGACATAGCCTCGGCATCGGGATATGCCTCAAAGAGTGCTGGTGTGGTAAGGTTTACCCTCTTGTCGGTACACTGTGCCGACAGCACCACCGCTACAAGCAACTCAAAGGGGTTTCTGAAGTTGAGTTCACTCTCTGCCGTAGGCATAGCCTTTGAGAAGTACTCCACAACACGACTATATCGCTCTTTTGTTGTCATCGTTTTGGGTTTTTATGCCACATACGCCACCCTATCTTCTTTACAAAGAGTCCGTATGAGGCGATATTCTTAATAAGTGGTCGATGCTCCCTGACATCACGCCACCAACGCTTTATGTAGCGCAGTGGCGAGCCATTATAGGACAACACCCACAGCGCAGTATTGTGTTTGTTTAGGCGTAACTCATCGCCCAAAGCACCACCATTATAACGCTCATCAAACCATATGCTTATATCGGCAAGCGAGTCCACAAAGGCGATCTTCTTCAGATAGTCGGGACTGTGGCTAACGCTATATTTTAACACTCTATGCACCGCCATAGGGCAATCTATCGCCATACATCTGCTACGCGCACCAAACCACAACCACATTGGCAAATCGTCGGTCAACCACTCTGGATGGTTGGCTGGTACAATCTCGGCATAGTACTGCTCCACCAACTCCTTGCGTGCCACAACGGTGCAATTCTCGGCAGGGTTACGACGAAGCATACTCTCAAAATCGGTGTAGCACTCACCCTCTGGGTATATCGTGGTGTTGCCATCCTCATCGACACGCTCCGAGCGGGTATAGCACATACCCACATCGGGGTGGGCCTCTAACAACTCTACCTGCATCTGCAACTTCTTGCGGTGAGTGAAGTAGTCATCGCCATCGAGCAGGGCTATATAGCGACCCTTTGTAGCCATAATGGTGCGACGGTAGTTCTCTCGCCATCCCACATTGCTCTCCGAGGTTATGATGCGTATACACTCGGGGTACATACGCTCATAGTCGCGAACGATATTTAGTGTGCGATCGGTACTGCAATCCTCGCCTACGACAATCTCCACGCGGAAGTCGGTCTGCTGACGCAAGACGCTCTCTATGGCGGAAGCAATATATCGCTCGTGGTTGTAGGTGGTCATCACCACCGATAGCATCACCCTCTCCATTCTCTACAACTTTGAAAGTTTGGCGAACTTGGCAAGCAGAGTCTTCGAGCCGTAACTATCGAACACCACAACAACCTTATGGTCTGTTGTTAACGGCTCGATACGCTCGATTGTGCCAGCACCGAACTTCGGATGCGCAACACGCTCGCCAACACTATACTCGCAAGCATCCACCGTAGCACCCTGCGTTGCACCCACAGTAGGACGTGTGCCTACAGAGCGCATACCGCTACGCTCTGGGTCCAAAGGTCGGGGTGTAGAGATAATCTCGGGGCGTGGACGCTGTGGAGTACCACTCTGCGATGCACCGCGTGGCGCACCATAACGACTCTTAAGCGACTCGAACTTGGGGCGCGACTCATCTATAGCACGCTCCCAGCGGTTGCGACCCGACAACTCCTCAATATCGAAGTTGGCATCGAGCCATTGAGAGTCTATCTCCTTGAGGAATCTACTTGGCGATGCACTCTCGGTCTTACCCCACACACGACGCAACTCCGAGAATGAGAGCATCGCCGCCTTCTTGGCGCGTGTGATAGCCACATACATCAATCGTCGCTCCTCCTCCAACTCCTGCACCGACTCTACAGAACGAGACGATGGGAAGAGTCCCTCCTCCATACCTACAATGTAGATATAGTCGTACTCCAAACCCTTTGCCGAGTGTACGGTCATAAGCGTAACCCTATTGCCGTCATCTTCAGCATCTTGGTCGGTCTGTAGCATAATATTTTGCATCCACTCATCAATAGTGGGTGTTTGGTTCTCCTCTCGAAGACCCTCACTCATCTCCCTGTCGCACTCATCCTCGTAGGAACTCATCATAGCAAGCAACTGGTCGAGGTAGTCCTTCGAGGTATCGTTCTCTGGTTTCTTCTCCTTCTCCAATTCGTGAAGGATACCAGAGCGTGCAATAACCTCTTTAGCAAAGTCACAAACGCCCATCTCTACACGCATTAACGAGAGTTCGTTTATCATCTTCACAAAGTCGGCAACCTTGCGGACAACAACCTTCTCCACCTGTCCCAACGCCTCGGCACCACGCACCAACTCATCTACAGCGTGCCACATCGAGGTATTCTTCTGCTTGGCAATCTCCGCGATACGCTGTATCGTAGTGTCGCCAATACCTCGCGCAGGGTAGTTTATTATGCGCTTGAACGACTCATCGTCATTAGGGTTAAGGATGACACTGAGGTATGCTATAAGGTTGCGCACATCCTTATGCTCCAATAGCGACATACCCTTATAGACACGATATGGTATACCACGTCGCGATAGTGCCGCCTCGAACATACCGTGCTGTTTGTTTGTACGGTAGAGGATAGCGAAGTCGCGCCACTCAGCACCATTTCTCGCCCTGTCCTTGATATCCATAGCCACCTCAACAGCCTCATAACTATCCTCAACAACTCTCACCAAGCGTATCTTCTCACCCACATCTGCCGATGAAAAGCACTTCTTCTCCAAACGGCGAGAGTTGTGCGCTATAAGCGAGTTGGCAGCCTCAACAATAGTCTGCGTAGAGCGGTAGTTCTGCTCCAGTTTATATACTTTGGCCTCGGGATAGTCGCGCTGGAAGGAGAGGATATTCTCAATCTTCGCTCCTCGGAAGGCATAGATACTCTGCGCATCATCGCCCACAACACATACGTTCGAGTGCTTCAGTGCCAAGCGACGCACGATGATATACTGCGCCATATTGGTATCCTGATACTCATCCACAAGCACATACTTAAACTGATTCTGATACTGCTCCAACACATCGGGTGCATCACGAAGCAATATGTTTGTCTGCAAGAGCAAATCGTCGAAGTCCATAGCTCCATTGCGCTTGCAACGTGTGCAGTACTCGGCATATATATCTGCAATCTCTGGCATCTTAGCCTCTCTATCCTCGCCCACAAGCACAGCATTTGCACGATATGCCGCAGGGGTCACAAGACAGTTCTTGGCCATAGAGATACGCGCTGCCACATTTTGTGGCTTGTAACGCTCCTCCGAGAGATTCATCTCCTTAACGATAGCCTTGATGAGATTTTTCACATCCGAAGGCTCGTATATGGTATAACTCGCAGGATAGCCCAATCGCTCGGCATTCTCTCTTAAAATACGGGCAAATACCGAGTGGAAAGTACCCATACGGATATAGCGTGCCTGTGGACCCACCAACTTCTCGATACGCTCACGCATCTCACGCGCTGCCTTATTGGTAAACGTAAGCGCGAGTATCGACGAGGGTGCTACACCCTGCGACAACATCCACGCGATACGTGTGGTAAGAACGCGCGTCTTACCAGAGCCTGCACCCGCGATGATAAGCGACGCACCGTTGTAGTTCACCACAGCATCACGCTGTGAGGGACTTAAACCCTCTAATATCTCTTCATTTATCATTTTCAACTCTTTATAAACCATAAATCACAATACCCGCAACTGCCGACAACACTATCAACAATATAGGGTTTACCTTTTTCACCGATGCCACCATCACCGCGATAAATATCACCCAACTCCAGCAGTCGATAAAACTACGTCCATCCACCGAGTGTGGAAAGATCAACAACAGCGCAGCCGAGGCTATCATACCCACAACCACAGGGCGCATACCCATAACCACACCCTTGACATAGCGGTTGTCGCGTAGACGTAGGAAGAAGCGCGTTATGAGCATCATAATGGTAAGCGCAGGCAAACATACCGACACCGTAGCCACCACCGAGCCTAAAAGACCCGCCACCTCGTAGCCGATATAGGTTGCCGAGTTAATAGCAATAGGGCCTGGTGTCATCTGCGATATAGCCACTATATCCGAGAACTCTCCATTTGTGAGCCACTGGTTGCGCACCACAACCTCGCTATGTATCAGCGAGAGCATAGCATAGCCACCACCAAAGCCAAAGAAGCCAATCTTCAGGTAACTCACAAAGAGTTGGAATAGCACCGCCATCATAGACCAGCCTCCTCTCCGCGCCTTGCTACCCACAGCGCACCACCTATAGCACCCGCTATAAGCAACCATACTGGCGAAAAGCCGAAATACCACACCACCAATGCCGTAGCCGCAGCCACAGCGATAAGCATCCAGTGTAACCCCTTGGCAAGACCTACGATTGGGGCTACGATAAGTGCCACAACAGCAGGACGCATACCCCTAAATGCTGCATCCACCCAATGGTTATCGCGCATCGTGCTGAAGAACATCGCCACAAGGAGTATTATCACAAACGAGGGTATCACAACACCCAATATCGCAGCCACAGCACCCTTGTAACCCTTGCACTTATATCCCACAAACACCGCTGTATTGAGCGATATAGGTCCTGGCGCAGCCTGCGCGATGGTGAGCAACTCGACAAACTCCTGCTCGCAGAGCCACTTGCGACGGTTAACCACCTCGTACTGGATAATCGGTATCATAGCGTAGCCACCACCAAAGGTGAAGGCTCCAATCTTTAGAAATGACCTCAATATATCGATTAACTCGCGCATTGCTCTCTGCTATCTCTTAAAACGGTAATACGTTCCGAAAGGTATCTGCTTGTGGCTTCTATCCTCGAAGTACAACTCTCCCATCTGCTCCGCCTTGGGCGCACCAAAAGCCTGATGCACCGCTGTACGCGCCAACATCGACGAGAGACCCATAGAGTAGAGGTTGAAGACAAGGAAGGCATCGCTCTTCTCAAGGAGTTTAGCACAACACTCCAACATATTGCAGATATCATCCTCCAATACCCACTTCTCGCCATTAGCACCACGACCATAGGCTGGTGGGTCGAGGATAATGCCGTGATACTTATTACCACGACGCACCTCGCGCTCCACAAACTTTGTAGCATCCTCCACAATCCAGCGCACACCGTCCAAGCCCGACTGCTCCATATTTTCGCGCGACCACGTCACCACCTGCTTCACAGAGTCGACGTGTGTGACATCTGCACCCGCAGCACGCGCTGCCAAGGTTGCACCTCCCGTATAGGCAAAGAGGTTTAGCACCTTTGGTCGCTCGATGCCCTTTGCCTTGAGTTCCTCGATGGTGTCGTAGATAAACTCCCAGTTTGCCGACTGCTCTGGGAAGATGCCAACGTGCTTGAACGAGGTTAGCGCAAGGCGCATATTTAGGTGCATAGCCTTATAGTCGAAACGCACCGTCCAACGCGACGGCATCTGTGGCTTTAGTTTCCACTCGCCACGCTCCTCCGACTTGCTATCGCGCAAGAACGAGGCATCGGCCTTCAGCCACTCCGACTCCTTAAGACTCTTACGCCATATAGCCTGTGGTTCAGGACGGCGCACTACATAGCCACCGAAACGCTCCAACTTCTCGCCCTCACCAGTATCAAGAAGTTCGTAATCAGAAATATTTGGTGTTAACTGCTTAATCATCTCTTATATGTATTCTCTTGTTCTGAACAATCTATTAGTGACATACGGCACTTCGCACAGTCAAAGTCAAGACGGTAGCGATGACGACCGTGTTCGATAAAGAGTCTATCGCGGAGTTTGCTACCCCTCTTCAGGCACTCGCCAATCTCTCGACGTATGCAGTAACTCGACTCCATAACCCTCTCACCTCGGGTCGACGCCCAACTATCCAAGCCCTCGACAATATGCTCCACGCCGTGCTTCTGGTAGAACTTGCGCGACAACGAGTTTACCACATTATGCTGTGCCGAAAGACGGTTCTCTGGGTAGCGCGCCTCGCCACTATCACTGCGTATATCGTGCGGTATGGTCATCTCGGCACGCTGTGATGCCAACAGCGCAAGTGCCTCGCGACGCGACTCTGCAAGTAGTTTCGCTGTAGCAAACCACTCTGCACCCTCAACAACAACGTCGGTAATGCGGAATATGCTATCGCCACTCTTTGTCATCTGCTCCACCGCTACCGCGCGCATCTTATCCTCGCTCTTCGATCTCTCGAGCATAACATCGCGCATAACCTCCACGCCATTGCCATCGACATCGGTAAAGCGCACAGATATACGTCGCTCCGCAATTGTCAACACACACACTGCACCTATGGTACGACGAATCTTACCACGCTCGACGCTCTGCGTAAACCTATGGTCGTAGTTGCGGTACACCTCCATACCTGCCTTGATGCCATCGATACGGTTAGGCTCAACGATATTACCCTCGACACGATTTACATTTGTACCTATGATACCGTCGCCCGCAATAAAGCAGAGACCATCGCCCGCGTTTATCGGCATACGGCTCACAAGTTTGAAATCCTTGCGACCCACCATAGCGACACTACCGACATACTCACCCACAGCCTTGGGGGTGTTGAACGATGCCACACCCGCACGCTTGCCAGAGTACATATACTCGCCACCATCGCGCGTGAAACTCTTCTTTGGATCGGGCGTAAACTCCACCTCCGACTCACCCACCGAGAGACGTACGCAGTCGGGGCGTGTTGCAAGAGCCTCATCTATCTTCTTGCGGTAGTAACTAACCACATTTTTGATATAGTTGTCATCCTTAAGGCGACCCTCAATCTTGAAGGACATAACGCCCGCATCTATAAGTTCACCAATACGCTCCGAGAGGTCGAAATCCTTGACCGAAAGCAGGTGTTTACCCTTAATAAGTTTCTCGCCACGCTCCGTTACAAGGTCGTAGGTAAGACGGCAAGGTTGCGAACACTCGCCCCTGTTTCCCGAACGCGATGACTGCGAACGCGAAAGGTAGCAACGACCACTATGACCCACGCATATAGCACCGTGAATAAAGCACTCCAAATCTACGGTTGTAGCCTTGCGGATGCTCTTTATCTCCTCAAGGGATAGCGCGCGCTCCAAAATCACTCGTGTGAAACCACTATCCTCCAAGAACTTCGCACCCTCTGGTGTCATATTGCACACCTGTGTCGAGGCGTGAAGTTCTACAGGGAGTCCCATCTCGCGATACGCCATATCCTGCACGATAAGGGCATCAACACCGATGGCGATAAGTTCTCGCGCAAGCCTCTCGGCACGCTGTAACTCGCCCTCGTAGAGAATGGTGTTTAGCGTGACATAGACCCTCACACCGAAGAGGTGAGCATAGTCCACCACGCGAGCAATATCCTCGGTGGTATTTGTGGCAGCACGCCTTGCTCCAAAGCCCTCTGCTCCAATGTATAGAGCATCAGCACCACAATCTATTGCTGCTATAGCAGCACGATAGTCGCGCGCAGGGCAAAGGAGTTCGATATATCTCTTTTTAGCGGTCATCATCCATATAAATATATAATCGCGCAAAGATAACAAAAAGTATTTAGTTTTTCGCAATCAAAGGGGCTATTTTTTGCAGGAGAAACGCTATAGGTGGGGGGAGGAATTTACACAAAAAGGGAGGGCGTGTCCAGTAGGTTTGGAACACGCCCTCCTTATTAGAGTTTGCATAAGTATCACCACACATATGGCAGGAGCCTCCAGCGCACCTTGGTGCAGTAGTCTTGGTAACCCTCAAGATCGTTAACGAGAAGTTGCTCCTCATCTTTAATACGTATGATGATAACAGGAATATAGAGCATCATTGGCAACACTGCCCAGTAGGAACCAAGCACCAAGGGCATAGAAAGAAACATTAGTATTGTCGAGGTGTACATCGGGTGGCGCACAATGCCATACAGCCCTGTGGTGACAACCTGCTGCCCCTCCGCAACGGTGATATTACGCGAGAGCCACACATTCTCACGCATAACCTCGCCATAGAGCGCGTAGCCAAGCAGAAATATAGCCACTGCACCCCACACAAGCCATTGTGGCATATGCGACCAACCGAAGCGGAAATCGAGACCCGCAACAACAAAACTCACAACAAAGAGCAACCCCGCATAGCCTACAACACCTCGTTGCGTGGCACGCTCCTCCTTGCTTGCCAAGCGACGACGGAGCAGGTCTGGCGAGAGGATAAACATCACAACGCCCATAGCAAGCATCGGAACAAAGAGTACAGCACATAGTCGCCACGCACCATCGAAGGCGAGTGTGCCTGCGGGCAGAAAGAGCAACGCCCCAACGAGCGCAACACCCAAAACGACCTTTGCAAGAGCCGAGAGCAAGAGTTTTATTCTATCCTGTACCATAGCAACCTCGATTTGTTTAGACAAAGATAGCACTTTTATCATTAGACGCACCTACTCGTTCTCGAAAAGTTGCCAACCAGAGTATACATCATCCATAACTGCGGGGATGCCATTCTCTATTTGCGACATCGCAGCGACAACAGGCACCATATCGCGGGCAGCGCGGGTGTTGATAATCTCATCGGGAGCAATGCCCGTAGTCTGCGACACAAAGCGAATGTAGCCTTCGGTGAAGTTCTCCGTAGGGGGAGCATAGCGGTTGAGCATCTGGCGGATGGTGCAGAGTCCATAGCGACGCGAGTAGGTGTCGAGCAGTACGAACATCGCGCGGTAGCCATACGCCACGCTCTCGAACTCCTTAAACTCGCGATCTCGGCTTGGGTGTCGCTCGCCCTTATATCGTATGGCAGAGCGACGTATATTTCCCGGATTGCAGTTTCTCAGACCCCTACTCATCGCCCACCTCCTTTGTAACACGACGCTTAACCCATCTACCCAGCCAACTAAAGAGCGGAGATTCGCTAATGGTAGTGGCATTCTCCAAGAACGACCACAACTCCACGCCACAGACAAAGCCTGTAAAGACGTTGGCAAGATTCAAATTCATAAAGCCAAGTAGTATGGAGTCTATAAGCCACATCATAATGATAGCCACAGCGGTAAAGCCTGCCTTGAAGATCGTGCGCCACGCCTTACGACTCTCAAGCCACCACTCCCTGCCCTCTCTGCGCGCCACAACACGCGAGGCGATAATGCCCGTAACGAAGTCTATGGCGATAAAGAGCAAGGCGGTGGCAACAAGAGGTGCTATCGGACATAGCAGAGCGTAGAGACCCGCCACTGTGGCACTAATATATTTGCACAATATTTCCATCTATAGAGCAGTGGTTTAAAGGGTTATCTATTGGGTTATACTCTGGATACTCATCGTGATGCTTATCCAAGTAGTTGCTCATACGGCGCGTTTGCTCCATAGCCATCATCTTCAGGTGGGCGAGTACTCGACTATCCACCGTCGTAGTGTCGTGACCAAGACCGCAACGCTCTGCAAGCAATGGCTCAATCATATAGCGCACCCACGCACTGAGCATCGGAGCAACATATTCTACACGAAGGTCATAATAGCCACCATTGACCAGTTTAGAATAGATAGTCTCGCCCACGATGGGCAATAGGTAGCGCGACTCGGCAATAGCGATATCAGACTCCTTGACCACCGAGACATTATAGTTCTCCTCGACGGAAAAGGCAAGGTTGTAAACATCTGTTGGTGTTATAATAGTCTTCATATTAACCTATGGATTGAATGTTATACTTGGTTATCTGCGAGAGGAAGAGTCGTTGCTCTGGATCGTTCTCGTCATACTCCAAGCCTTCCGCCTTGCGCGCCTCCCACACTCGCATATATATAGGCTTGGAGCGCGTAGGTGGCTGATTGATAATATCCAATGATGAGGCATCAACACCCAATATCATCTCCACCACCGAGCGTATAGGCTCAAGGATACGCACCTGTTCAGGGATGATAACCGTATTTAGTGCCACCTCGTATTCGTGGAGTATCCTATCTGCCGAAAAGCCAGAAGCGTAGTCGAGACCGCTGAGGGAGCGAAACCACGAGTGCGCCACAACCAAATCGCTCTCTGCCTGTGTATGAAGACGTTGCCAGTCGCCATCCGAGGCAGTGTCGATAGGGATAAAACGCGAGTTATCGCCCTCGTTGTGGTCGCGTAGCACGAACAGCACCTGTCCGGGGTTACCCGCGAACTTCTCCTCGGCAAGACGTACTACACGCTCAGCAGCAGCCTCATTGTCCACCACGCTATCGAGCATCATAACACCCGAAAGTTGGAAGGAGTTGTCTATACGCGAGATATTCCAACGGTCTGTTTTATAGACGATTGCTGCTGCATCCAAGCCCGCAACATATGGCGCAACACCATAGTGCGAGAACATAGGCTCGTAACTCTTATAGTGGATCACAGCGCGCAATGTGCCATCCTCGCAAGGCTCAAAATTGGGGAATAGAGCGAGTGTTACCGAGTCCGACGAGCGATAGTTGCGCCAGTCGTTGGAGATGACAACGTGTGCCGAGTCTTGAGCAATACGACACTTCGAGGCATCGACATGGTAGAACGATAGGAATGAGTGTCGCTCATCGGTCACAACCTCAAGGAAGGCATTGCCAAACATCGCGTTATCCAACGCTATGCGCGATATCACCGAGCGCAACGACTCGCCATCGCCATTGGCACACCGCACAAACTGCGACAGCACAGATAACTTGTCGTTGCATATCACGCCATTGCCTGCGATGTAATCTGCCTTGTCGTTGATGATACGGCGATGTGCCACCGAGCGTCGTGCCAACAGGGAGAGCGCGTAGGGCAACATATTATCATCACCCCAACTCCAAACCAGACCCTTTTGGGCTGTGCTATCGCCCACCGCCACCGAGCCTAAAAGTGGCTCGGCACGGTTAGCGATAGATGTTATGCGAGTAGTAATCTTACTATCTGACATAAAACAACTATTTAAAGGTTAGCAACTTAGCCTATATGGCTACTCGAACTTTGCCCTAACGACCAAATCCTCGTCGAGAATCTCGCAACCTGCAAGGAATGTTGCACGCTGACGGTTCTCCATCTCATCAGGATTGTACCACATACGCACCTCAGCACCTGGGTAGTCGTTGGTATTGACCGCAAGCACCAGATTTCTGCGATCTGTAAGGATGCAACACTGCTTGCTATCTGGAGCATCGAGATGGCTGATATTCATATCGATAATAGGAATACCGTGATATGTAAGCACTCGACGACCACCCACCAATTCCTCGTATGAGTTATCACCTCCAAACTGATCGAGATACAACTCGTAGGCATCATATACATCCGATGTCACGAAGAAGGCAAGCTGACCATCCTTCTTCAACGCGCGCAGACGTGCATCAGCATTGTTCCACATATTATGAAGGTAGTGGGTGATCAAGTTTGGCTCCCAGCCGTCATCTGTAAAGTCCACCACCTTGCAAGGATAGACGCGCGCAAGCTTAAGAAAACCATCAAAGAGGATGTAGTTATCGCCATCAATATCACCCAACCACATCATCGCACGCAGGCTCTCGGCAATGGCAGCACGGAACATCTCTGTTTCCGCCTTCTCAAGTTCGCTACCGGTGAGATCATCCATATTTACCGATGCGCTGTTGGTGATAATCTCGTATACCTGGTTGAAGTAATCGGATGCAGAAAAACCAACCTCTGCCTTAACCTTGGTAAGCATAATCTCCTTCTGCTTACGTACCGCCGACTCGCCACCTGACCAGCCTGCAGAGTATAACTGCAACACGTCAGACTGCGGACTCCACAACTGGATAGTTGTAGGCATCGGCATATTGTAGATTGTTCTAATGCCAAGATTCTCAGCATTCTCGCCAGTGATCATAGGGCGGAAAAAGATAGTCTCAAGGTCACGACCGGTGTAATGTTTTGGTTCCTGAATAATTCCCATAATTGTAAAAAATTAATTGTTAGTAAAAAAGGTTGAATGTTAATTTTAAGATCTGTTTCTGTTGAAGAAGTAGTCCTGTTAGACGACCACTAATTGAATAGACGCTTTATAGAGCGCACATCGTTTTCGTAGGCTTGCTGTCGTGGTTCGCAGTTATGTGCCAGCGGAGAGGGATCCTCCTTGGGCTTCAACTGCGTGGGAGCAACAGCACGCTGTGCCTCCTCGAAAGCCACCATCGATGTGTCGGTAGCATTAATCGCAGTCTGCAATGCTCGCACGTTTACATCCTCGCCCACATCAGGATGCTCAACATCCGTATCGATACCCACAGCACGCAGGAGTGCCATAACACCCATCTTGGCGCGCTCGGCAAGATTAGGTTGCTCAGTGGTAGTTTCATCGCTCTCTACAGCATCCACAAGACCCTCGGCAATGGTCTCTGCGGGTGATAGCCAGCGACCACGACCACCATTTTCCGACATAAGCGTCAAGAACTCCTCCGTACTACGACCCGAACGTGAGGCGTAGACCTCGGCAATACGGTTATCCGTCTGGCGCAACATATCGACCTCTGCCTGAAGTTCATCGGCATTACCCTCGACAGAGCATAGCGAGTTATGGATAAGGTAGAGCGTCGTTGGGGCTATAAGTCGACACCCCTCGCTCGCTGCCTGTGCCACGATGGTGGCCGCCGAGGCGGTATAGCCATAACAGCAGGTGGTAATCTTGGCACCCGTAGCCTTCAGTGCCTCGTAGATAAGCAGGGCATCGTTTACGTCGCCACCCGTAGAGCGGATGTTAACACGAATAGTGCTATTGGAGATGTCGGCAATGCGCGATACGCTCTCCTTGAAACGCTCATAGGTGGTGACCCTCGTCTCGGGATTGTCGCACTGCCACGACTCTGGCACTCCGATAGTGCCTTCGATGTCGATAATCGTCGTATCGACCTCGTTTTTAATCTTGATTGTTTGATTCATACGTTAAAACTTTAAGGTTTATAGTTACTCCTCACAGAGTCTTTGAAAACGACAACGAACTATATGTCTCTTGTAATCATACCCCTCGATAGCATCGAGACGGAAGAGTGCCGACGAGCCTTGAATATTGAGCCTGAAGCGACTTCGGATATTCGCTCCATCGCTATTGGGATCGAGCAACGAGATATACTGCTCTGGCGGAAGGTAGATATTCGTTGTCAGTTGCTGACGTGTGGCGCACTCTTTAAGTTCGTTGTCGTAGTAGCGATGCAAGCCCTGGATGTCATCCCTATCCTCGAAGCATAGCGTCTCGCCCTTTTCCACGCTATGAAACTCAGCCAAAGGGTAGCCACTCTCTTCGTTTGATGCAGGCCAGTACTCCCCCACTGGCAACTTTTGGACACCATAGTAGAGTACAATGCGTGGCTCGATATAGGCCTCCTCCGCAACGCTATCTCTATCGCCTACAACCAGCACCGATGCCGAGGGTGCTGTACCCACCAACGTAGGCATTGAGGCTATAGGATGAAAGAGCGGATTAAGCCT
>JAGCKG010000049.1 GCA_017647625.1 Alistipes sp.
CGCGCTGATCCTTCTCTGTGTTAGGAGCGAACTCGTGCAATGGTGGATCGAGCAAACGTACGATAACTGGGTAGCCATTCATAACCTTGAATAGACCCTCGAAGTCGCCACGCTGCATAGGCAACAACTTAGCAAGAGCCACACGGCGACCTGCCTCGTCGTCAGAAAGAATCATCTCGCGGATAGCCTTGATGCGATCACCCTCGAAGAACATATGCTCTGTACGGCAAAGACCGATACCCTGTGCGCCGAAAGCAAATGCCTGCTCTGCGTCGCGTGGAGTATCAGCGTTAGCGCGAACGTTCATCTTAGAGTACTTGCCTGCAAGCTCCATAAGCTGACCGAAGTCACCGTCAAGGTTTGCAGCCTGTGTTGCTACCTGACCAAGGTAAACCTCACCAGTTGAACCGTTCAATGAAATCCAGTCACCCTCCTTAATCTCGAAGCCGTTAACCTTGATAGTACGAGCCTTATAGTCGATCTCCAACTCGCCAGCACCTGATACACAGCACTTACCCATACCACGAGCAACAACGGCTGCGTGAGATGTCATACCACCGCGAGCTGTAAGGATACCTGCTGCATCCAACATACCCTTCAAGTCCTCTGGAGATGTCTCGATACGAACCAAGATAGCCTTCTGACCAGTCTCGTTGAGTACCTTCTCTGCGTCGTCAGCGAAGAATACTACTGGACCAGTTGCTGCACCTGGAGATGCTGGAAGACCCTTAACGATAACCTTTGCATTCTTGATAGCCTTCTTGTCGAATACTGGGTGCAAAAGCTCGTCAAGCTTCTCAGGCTCGCAACGCAAAACTGCAGTCTTCTCATCGATAAGACCCTCGCGAAGCATATCCATAGCAATCTTAACCATCGCTGCACCTGTACGCTTACCGTTACGGCACTGCAACATCCAAAGCTTACCATCCTGGATGGTGAACTCGATATCCTGCATATCAGTGAAGTACTTCTCAAGGTGCTGCTGGATGCCGTTAAGCTCAGCGTATACCTCTGGCATAACCTCCTCCAATGATGGGTACTTAGAAGCACGCTCCTCCTCAGAGATGTTCTGAGCAGCAGCCCAACGCTTTGAACCCTCGATAGTGATCTGCTGTGGTGTACGGATACCTGCTACTACGTCCTCACCCTGTGCATTGATAAGGTACTCACCGTTGAAGATGTTCTCACCGGTTGCAGCGTCACGAGAGAATGCAACACCAGTTGCAGAGTTCTCGCCCATATTACCGAATACCATTGCCTGAACAGATACTGCAGTACCCCAAGCCTCTGGGATGTTGTTGAGCTTACGATAAAGGATAGCGCGCTCGTTCATCCAAGAACCGAATACTGCGCAGATAGCACCCCAAAGCTGTTCCCAAGCACTTGTAGGGAACTCCTTACCAGTCTGCTCCTTTACAGCCTTCTTGAATGCTGCAACAAGCTCCTTAAGATCCTCAGTTGTAAGGTCAGTATCAGCCTTGATACCGCGCTTCTCCTTCTGTGCCTCGATGATAACCTCGAATGGATCCTGATCCTCCTTTGAAGCAGGCTTCATCTCAAGTACTACGTCACCGTACATCTGTACGAAACGACGGTATGAGTCCCAAGCGAAACGTGGGTTGCCTGAAAGCTTTGCAACAGCCTCAACAGCCTCATCGTTCATACCAAGGTTAAGGATAGTATCCATCATACCTGGCATTGATGCGCGTGCGCCAGAACGTACTGAAACCAAAAGTGGAAGTGTTGAATCACCGAACTTACGACCTGTAAGGTTCTCGATGTTCTTAATTGCTGCCTCAACCTCTGGACGAAGCAACTCGATAACACGCTCCTTACCCTCCTTGTAGTACTCTGAACATACATCAGTGGTGATTGTGAATCCTGGAGGTACAGGAATACCAATCAAGTTCATCTCAGCGAGGTTGGCACCCTTACCGCCGAGCAACTCTCTCATCTTGCCATTACCCTCTGCCTCCTTGTTGCCGAAGGTATAGACACGCTTTACATCTGCCATAATTCTTTAATTTATAATTAGTTAATATGATAATTGCACTTATTATTGTTCTGCTATTAGCCATTTTGGCATAGAATAGCTTACAAAAGTAATTAAAATTTTTTGAAAATGCAATAATTATATAAGAATTATGCCAATGAAAAGGCGTTTATTCTCTATCAATAGGGCTGCTCAAAGGTAATCGTATTTTAGGTATGTTCTATAAATTAGCAAAAATGTTATTTTATTTAAGATAGATTCTTTTCGGCTACTTTTGAATTTATTTCGGCATATATCTCATCTTTCCTCAGTTACAATGCTCGCATTGCGCCTTCGCAAGAGATGAAATATCTACTCGAAATATACTTCAAAATTAGC
>JAGCKG010000050.1 GCA_017647625.1 Alistipes sp.
ATAAATGACTGCCCTCATTTCAATCGAAGTTACGCTATCAGGAATAGTTACACTTGTAAGGCTGCGGCAACCATAGAATACACTATCTCCAATCGTAGTTACGCTATCAGGAATAGTTACACTTGTAAGACTGCGGCAACCATCGAATGCACCATATTCAATTGTAGTTACACTATCTGGAATAGTTACACTTGTTAGGTTGCTGCACTTATAGAATGCAGAACTTCCAATCGAAGTTACGCTATCAGGAATAGTTACACTTGTAAGGCTGCTGCAATCCCAGAATGCATAATCTCCAATCGTAGTTACCTTGCCATCAAATTTTATCACCCAACACTCTTTTGCAGCATCGTAGGTGTTAGATACGATATTTGCTCCGAACACGTTGGTTTTATATGGTGTTGTTGCTTCGGTAGTACTACCATTGGTGTACCAAATCTCGTTGTTTGTAGGTTTTAGTACATCTGGAACCACCTCGCCTTTTTCAAAGTCATAGGCAACAATAATATCTGCATAGTCGCTCCAACCTGATGCACTCTTGTATAAATCAACTGATTCAGCAGGAACATAAATAACTGCATCAGTCGCGATGTTCTCAAAAGTGCGCCATTCAAAATCATCGCTATCACTCCAATCAAAAGCCACTGGAGGGGTTAATGGTTTACAAAAAACACTCTTCAAATTTGAACACGATCTAAATACAGAGTTTCCTATCTCTTGAACACTTTCAGGAATTGTTACCTCTGATAATGATGAGCATCCTAAAAATGAAGATGGGTATATCATTTTGACATTGTTTCCTATGTATAAATTAGATATATTTACACACTGGTTAAATGCGTAACTTTCTATGCAAGAGACATTATCGTGAATATATACATCAGTCAAACTTCTACATCTAATAAAATTTCTATAGCCTACAATATTGTTCGATTCAGGGAAAATGAGATGTGTAAGCAATTCTCCGTTAACAAACAAGTCGTAGCTTGTAGATAATGATTTATCTAAAAAATCAATATTACAATATGCTTCTAAATCTGATATGTGTATCTCTGACACGCCACAGGTGCCCATCGCTGCATAACTAATACATCTAAGTGATTTTGGTAGAGTAATCTTCCTTAAATTAGAACATCCACTGAATGCATCTTCATTGATTGTCCATACTCCTTCGGGCAGGCTCATACTTGCGAAACGCGAGCAACCCATAAATGCCTCAACATCAATCTTAGTTATAGCACCATCACATCGTATTACGCCCTTACCATTCTCGTATGTGTTAGATACCATCGTAGCTCCAAAACGATTTGCATAGTAAGGGTTGACAATTTCGCCATCTGTCGAGGTATACCAAATTTCGTTATTAGGTTGAGTTAGTTCATTAAACTCTGCCACCAACGCCGCCATTGGCTGAATGGCGTTGCGCTCGATAACGACCTCCTTTGTTGTTGATTTCTTAAATACCTTACCCTCAGTGTCTGTTGCGGTGATTGTTAGACCCTCAGCAAAGGTTGTTGCGGGGAGTACAATCCAGAACTCTGTTGCAGTTTCGGCTGTTGTGCCAAGTGCTACGCTCTCGCCACAATCGAGTGTTACTGAGGTTGTTGCATCGTCTGTCATAGCCAACACTGGTGCTTCGCCAAAGGCGATAGTTGCTGTTGCTGCACCTGCAAGTCTCTCGCTACTATTACCCTTAACCTCGATGCTCTTAATCGATGCACCCTCTGCGTTGTATAGTTTTAGTTTTAGATAACCGCCCACATTCTTAAATGATAGGAATGTATCATCCAAATTCTCGGTAACGGCTACCATAGTGTTTGCCCCCACGCCAAATGAGTTCTCGGCATAGTTCTGCACGGCTGGGAGGGCCAAAGAGATAACGCCCTCGTCGGTGATGCGAGCATCTGCATTATAAGGGTATAGCGCATAGATGTGGTCAAAGGCATTGCCTGTACCAAGCATACCATCTGGTACAAGCGAGAATGTTCCGCTATTGTCGCCCGTCGCGCCATTGAACTTGTACTGGCGGTTAAGAGTGTTGCCATAGAAGGCAGTCAAGCGGTCATCCTCATTCCAGCGGAGGTATTTACCCTCCTCGATATATGTGCGTGTAGCTTCCTCTTCAGCAAATGTTGCCGTAAGGTCGGGTAGGTTTTCGTTGTTTGGTCGAGCAACCTCCTCGCCTACAAAGGTCTCGGCACAGCTGCAAAGCACAAGAGCCAAGAGTGTTAAAAGTCGTTTCATATCTGTTTGTGTTGTTAGTTTACCAATCCATTTCGGGTTTCTCCTCTGGGTCTTCCAAATTAGAGGCGGCGAAACCCTGCTCAATTTCAACGTACTGCACCTCAAACTCTGGTGCGAGGTACTCATCTTGTTTGGTGTGTTTCATAGATATTTATGTTTGAATATAAGGTGTGTACAAAATTAAGAAATATTGCCCAAACGAACAACACTATGCGGGATATTGTTTTAAAATAATACAAAAAAACGCCTCTCGCAACAATGCAAAAGGCGATTTAATTTGAAGTTGCCAAAATCGACTCGTTATGCCTGCAACCACTTGTGTTTTGCTACGCTATAGATAGGCACAAATGGGATGATAAGCGGAGTCTTCTTGGTGTATGCCTGGAATTCTGGGTTGTTGCCATAGGTCTCAATCTGGCGCAACTCCAAGCGACGAGCACCGCTGAACATAACGTATACGATGCCGATATAGCCAATGATGGAGATAACCCACTGCCATACGGTACAGCAAGCACCAAAGCAGATAAGAAAACTACCTGTCCACATCAATATCTCGCCAAAGTAGTTAGGGCAGCGCACGATGCGGTAAAGGCCTGTATCGACAAATCTGCGGGCATTAACCTTCTTGGCTGCACTCTTCTGTGCATCGGCAACCATCTCTATAATAACGCCGATAGTTGCGACGATAGCGCCTACCCACGCCCATACCTCGTTGACAGGCGCACCATTAGCAAGGTTGTAGAGGTAGAATGTCGCAGGACTAATCTGGCCAACATATAGCAAAGCACACATAATCCAGATTGAGAACATCACGAACAAAGGCTTCTTTGTGGTATTCTCTGGCTGATACAAAATCTGCTTGTAGGTAGCCGATTTACGCTCGCGGTGAAGCAGGTATAGTGCCAAACGAAGACCATAGACAAACAATACCGCACAGAGAATTGCTGTAGGCAACGTTAGTGTGTCGTAGAATATAAACGCAGTAGCCGCTGCAAGAGTTGTGATAGTCAAGCCATAGCCAATGCTAAAGAAGTAGATAAAGTAGAGCCAACCCACTGCTGACACTGCAAATGAGAGACCCAAGAGAATAAGTAGATAGGTCATAATATTTAGTTTTTATAGTTTACTTATTAGCAAAGTTATGAAATATTTTGCTTAATGCAATAACAAATTTGCATAATTGACTGCGTATAGATATTTTTGTGGCAAAATAGAACTATGGCAAAGAGTAGAATAGATAGAGAAAAGGAGGTTGTGGGGCGTATGATCGAGTTGTACTGCAAGAAGAAACTCGGTATGGCAGAGATTTCTGAAGAGTATAAAACACTTCAGATATATGCTTATAAACGATTGGATATGTGCAAATTTGGCAACGACAAACCAAACTGCAAGCGATGTCCAATACACTGTTACAAACCCGAAATGCGCGAGAAGATACGCGCCATAATGCGCTGGGCAGGACCTCGTATGCTGATATACGACCCAATAGCCGCAATACGCCATCTACTTAATAAATAAATTGTGCGAAAGATGAGAGAGGTAGATCCAAAAACAACAAATCGTGCCAAGGCTTTTGAGTTGTGGATGAATGCCACAATGCCGATGGTGACAATGACAAAGACCTTCGATATAACACACCTGCGTCGTATTGCCAAGCGCAAGAGCGTGAAACTCAATATGCTGATGTGCTACGCAGTGGTCAAGGCGGCATCGGAGTTTCAGGAGTTTTATATGTTGCCAGTAAAGGATAAACTGATGGCATTCGATAATATCGCGATTAATACGATTGTAATGACCAACGATGGTGGTATCAACACTTGCGATATCCCATTTTCGGAGGATATTCATCAGTTCGAGGCAGACTATTTGCGTATTACGGCATTGGCGCAGAGGAGTAGCGAGGATGTGGTATTAGGCGATGACTATATGGTTATCGGTAGTTCTGCTCTTACAAAGTGCGAACTCGACTCGGTGGTAAATGTCTATGCCGGCTTTTGGAATAACCCATTTGTGGTGTGGAGTAAATATCGCAAAGGTTTGTTTAAGACTACCCTTTCGTTGTCGTTCCAGTTCCACCATACGCAGATGGACGGACCGATATCAACGGGCTTCCTAAATAGGTTGCAGGAGGTGATGAATACGATAAAGTATTAGTATGAAAGAAGTATATTTTGCAGGCGGATGCTTTTGGGGTACTGAACACTATATCAAGCAAATAAATGGTGTTATATCAACTGAAGTTGGCTATGCTAATGGCAATACCGACAACCCTATATACGAGGAGGTTTATACGGATACTACCGGTTATGCAGAGTGTGTCAAGGTTGTATATGACCCATCGGTGATTACGCTTAAATACCTTGTAGAACTATTCTTTCGCTCGATTGATCCGCTATCACTGAATCGTCAGGGCAACGACTGTGGTACACGATATCGCACAGGTGTTTACTACGTCGATAGTGATGATATTAGCGTGATAGAGTCTGTATTTAAGGCGGTGGAGTCGGCTGTTGGCGAGCCTTTGGTAGTAGAGTTTGAGTCTCTCAAGAACTTCTATCCTGCGGAGGAGTATCACCAAGCGTATTTAGATAAAAATCCAAATGGATACTGCCATCTTCCAATAGAACTGATGATGATGGCACGCTGGGCAAACAAGAAATAAACAACTTATAGCAATGGGTAGATTGTGGGCGGTTGTATAGATACCCACTCTGCGCCATTACCACGCGAGGTACTGATAATTCGCACTGCTTTAATAGGTTTTACAGGATACTCTATCGTAAACATACCACACTCTAAATCACCTACATATGTAAAGTTATATCCATCAAAACTTACCTCGACATAGCCATTCTCAAAGATGTAGCGAGGTAGTTGGAAATTACCCGTGGCGACCTTCATTCGTCGGCATTTGACGGGAGTGTCGAATGTAAACATAATCCAATCATCTACATCGCCAGCGCGTGTTGTGCGAGCCAAACGACCATAGTTCTCCGCCTTGTCGAATGAATATCTCTCACTTTCGGGCATCGAGGATGTGATGTTGAATGCTGGAGTTATAGTCTTAAAGTGTGCGTCAACACCCGCAGTCGCAGACTTCGCCCTACCCCGTCGCGCCACAAATGAGTACTCTGCAGGGTTGTCCGTCACGATAGGCTTTGTATACAGCATCTCGGTGGTCATTGGCTCCCTGCAATAGAATATTGTGCTATTATCATCTACGGTTGCCGAAAGTTGACCTTCGCAATACCTAACTTTCGGAGTGCTAAGGCGATACGATACGCCCATAGCATCCAAACGATTATAGTGCGCTACGATGCGTTTATAAAAACTATCGCTGTCACGCTCGTTTGTTGCTATCCACGAAATCTCTGCAAGAGCCAAGATGCGAGGAAAGGTCATATAGTGTAGATATGTGGGTTCTTCAGGCGTGTGTGATGCGTATAACTCGCTAAAGAAAGACCCCTCAAAACCAGCAATATATGCATACTCATCTAAAGCAAAACCTACCGATGTAGGCGAAAATTCATAGACCTTTTGCCAATCAAATATCGCTGCCCAATCGTGACCATCTTCGCGTGGCGACTGCTTCATATCAAAATAGAAATACTGTCCGGGCATAACAACTGTCTGATATCTCTTTGAAACCGATTCATAGCACTCCTTCACACCCTCCCAGCCATAGACAAGAGTCTCTGCGTTTAGTTCACCACCATCTATAGCCTCGTTCCATACCGCTGGCAACTTGCCATATTTTGTTAGTATATCAGTTAAACGTGACATAAAGTATCGCTGTAATTCAGATGTATTAGACATCTTATTATCAGCCATAAGTCTACTACAATCAGGACAGCGTTTCCACTGCGACATATCAACCTCATCGCCACCTATGTGTATATACGTCGAAGGGAATAACTCGCATATCTCGCGAAGAATATCTTCGAGTAGAGCGTAATTTTCTTCGCGTGAAGCACAGAATGCAGAGCGGGTGTCGTAGCCGAACGATGCAGTCGTGTTGGGTGTGTAGTTGCAGAGTATCTCTGGATGTATAGTGGCTATACATAGACTGTGTCCAGGGAGATCAATCTCTGGTACGACCTCGATATTTCTTACACGCGCATACTCTATAATCTCGCGCATATCATCTTGGGTATAGTAACCACCCCAACGCTCGTTCCACTTGCCATAGCGTGGCCATATAGGGCTATCACTACCGCGAAAACCTCCAATCTCTGCCAGTTCTGGATGCGATTTGATCTCTATACGCCAAGCCTCATCATCCGTAAGGTGTAGACGCAGAACATTTATCTTATGATATGCCAAAAGGTCGATATACTCCATTACGGCCTGCTTATCCATCCAGGTGCGACATATATCGAGCATAAAACCACGGTGACCAAACTGCGGAGCATCCTTGATGGTGCAATATGGTATTTCTGCAGTGGCGATACCCTGCTTGGAATACACCTCTGCGGGTAGTAACTGGAATAGTGTGGTAATACCATTAAATACTCCGCCATAGCCACCTCCAAAGATTGTGATGCCAGCAGAGTCAATCGTTAAACGATACTTCTCTACATCTAAGGTTTTATCTATATTTAACTTTATATCACCGTTTTTATTAGTCTTATTTATAACGAGATATTCCGATAAATAATCGACTATTGGCGAGAGCGATTGATCACCAATATTTACATTTATAGGAGATGTAAGTGTATACCTATCCTCTTTTAACATAGTAGACTTAGGGGTTGGTATAATACAAATATCTTGCGCCACCACTACTGTGGTGACGAATATAAGTGTAAAAAACGTGATAACCCTAAGCAGAGCCTTCATAGATTATCTCACTCTCAAACGTTGACCAATACGGAGTATTGAGGTTGACTTGATATTGTTAAGTTGGCAGATGCGACTTACCGTAGTGCCATACTTTCGAGCTAATGCACCGAGTGTATCTCCGGAACGAACGGTATGATATTGGATGGCAGCCGCAGCCTTGCGCTCTGCCTCCTCCTGTTTCTCTGCCTCAATCTCATCGTCGAAGTCCTGCTCAAACTTAGCATAGATGCTAAAATGACGACGCTTTAGAAGCAATTCCTCGCGTCGTAGTTCGCCAGTTTTGAAATCGATGATACGTTCAGGATCAAACGATTGACCGCGATATCTCACCTCATAGTGGAGGTGAGGACCAGTACTTCTACCAGTATTGCCGCCAAGACCTATCTGCTGACCAGCAACTACCCAGTCGCCAGTCTGAACACTACGCTCCGAAAGGTGGGCGTAGTAGGTCTCAAGACCATTGCAGTGACGTATAATAACAAGGTTGCCATAGTTGCCAGCAGCCTTCGAGAGTCGTACCTTACCATCAAAAGTTGCATATACCGGGTCGCCTATCTTCAATGCCATATCTATGCCCTGATGTGGACGACCACGGCGAGGACCATATCGCGATGTAATGCGACCGATATATGGATAGTGATAACTCTTTATCGAGTCCACAAGACGTATTGGTGTAGCCTCCGCAAGGGAATTAAGTTCCACATCGGCATAGGCATTTGTTGCCGTAGTGTTCCAGTGGTCGCAAAACACCGTAGAGTCGTTTCTGAAGTCTTCGGCAAGTAGGTAACGCCAAGTATTGTCATTGAATAATAAAATGCTTATTGCACTATTCGCTGTAGCGATGGTGTCTATAACCGTAACCTCGCCAAGCGTATGTACTGGCGCAACACGTCTGTTTACTACAACGCTATCTCGCTTTATACTGTCGGCCACCGACGTAACGAGTGTATCTGTATCTTGAGCGAAAGTGGCGGTTGTAATAAGCGAGAATATGGTTAATATAATATATTTTAACATTTTGATACTTATCTTATTACTCTGCATTCTTAATCATATCTTCTGCAAGTTCCAACTGATGATAGAACTCCTCTCCGAATGCACGAATTATCGGTTCCTTAAGACCTTTGTATACTGGTAAGCCAATCTTCTTTCCACACTCTCGCGCTGAGCCACACACTGCCCAACGGTGGTAGTTAAGGCCCATAGAGCCATTGCGGAAGCGTGTTACGCGTATTGGGTATAGATGACACGATATTGGCTTGATAAACGAGCATTTGCCCTCGCGGTACGCACGCTCGATAGCACAGAATGTGATGCCGTTCTCCTCGAAAGCATAGGCGCACGCTGCGTTGTCGACCAATGGAGTGGTATAGTCGCCATCAGCATCTACAACCATAAAACCCTGCTCCTCGACAGCATCTCTACCCTCTTGTGTCATATATGAGCAGTAGTTCTCCCACTCCTCCTCCAAGATATCTACCTCATCAATATCGAGTGGCGCGCCAGAGTCGCCCTCGACGCAACATATACCCTTACATAGCCCCAAATCACAACTAAAGCACTCTCGTAGTAGATCAAGGCTAACTATTTTATTATCAATTTCAATCATCTCTTTATGGGTTATAAATATCCTTATAGCGGAACGATAAAATTTCGTACACCATATCGTGCAACTGCTTTGCCTCGTTGTTCTCTGGCTCGAGTTTTAAGGCGTGGTTAAAGTCGTTGATAGCCTTACCCCACTCGTTGTACTGGAAGTAGCACTTACCGCGTTCGATATAGATCGTAGCACGCTCATCACCCGCCTCGATCATAGACGTCAGACGCACAATCTTGCCAGCAGGTGTCCAAAGTTGATTCTTTGTGATATACTCCGCTACAGACTTACAGACCATAGCCGAAATATCGCCACCACGACTACTTGTATCACGTATCTCTGTAGATGAGAACTCTACATATGGTGCATCCTCAAGGATGGTCACTCTGTCGGCAAACTTCTCTACGGCATAACCCTTGCGTGGGTAGACATATATCTTATACTCTGCCAAGATGCGCTCATACTCCTTCCACTCATCAAAACGCGCCCAGATGTCGCTACCAGTAATAATTGCGAACTCCATATCGTTGCCACAATTCTCCTTTAGGTAATCGAGGGTGTTAATTGTGTACGAAGGCTTTTCGAGTACAAACTCCACTACCGAAGGCTTTATCTGCTCTGGGTACTTCGACTCCTTACACGCCATCTCTGTCATTTCGTAGCGAGCAAACTCTGGGGTCTGAAGAATATCTGCCTTAAACGGATTTTGAGGTGATATGATAAGCGCAACCTCATCTGCAAGATTATTATCGATAGCATATTCGGCAAGCGCAATATGTCCGTTGTGAATAGGATCAAATGAGCCGAAATATAGTAACATACGTTTCTTCATATCAACCTCTACTTTATAAAGTCATTAAGAATCTTTGCCACCTCAGCTACAGCATCTTCCAACTTATCGTTAATTACAACGTGGTCGAACTCTGGAGCTTTTGATATCTCAAACTCCGCCTTGGCGATACGCTTCTGGATAACCTCCTCAGCATCTGTGCCTCGTCCGCGCAGTCTGCGCTCAAGTTCCTCGATAGATGGTGGCATTACAAATACCGAGCAAGCATCATCTCCAAAGAGTCGCTTTAGCGAGATACCTCCCATAACATCCACATCGAAGAGTATGATATTACCCTTCGCCCATATACGCTCCATTTCGCGCTTTAGTGTGCCGTAGCAAGTACCCTGATAGACCTCTTCCCACTCCACAAATTCATCTCTCTCCACACAAGCCTTAAACTCCTCGTTTGAGAGAAAGTAGTAATCTTTGCCATCCTGCTCCTCACCACGAGGTTTGCGTGATGTTGCAGAGATTGAAAACTCGAAACAGTTGAATTGCTTAAGTAGTTGGTGTACGATAGTGGTCTTACCCGATCCACTTGGCGCAGAAAAAATTACTAACTTTCCCATAATTATAAGATATTAAGCACCTGCTCTTTAATCTTCTCTAACTCATCCTTCATCTTAACAACAAGGCGTTGCATATTTGCTTCGTTGGACTTAGAGCCCATTGTGTTAATCTCTCGACCAAGCTCCTGTGCAATAAAGCCAAGTTTACGACCTGGAGCCTCCTCCTCGTTTGCCACCTCACGGAAATATGCGCAGTGGTTATCAAGGCGGACCTTCTCCTCAGTAATATCGAGTTTCTCTATATAGAATATCATCTCCTGCTCCAAGCGGTTGTTATCAACCTCTATAACGTGCTTTTCGAGATTCTCTCTGATTCGATTTTTAATTACCTCCACACGCGCAGTCTCGAAAGGCTCTACCTCGTGGCGGTACTGCTCGATAAGGTCGATACGCTTGAATAGGTCTGCAATAAGAATTGCGCCCTCCTGTATTCTGAAGGCGTTTAGTTGCTCCGCAGCTTGTATTGTAGCATCGATAATTGCCTTTAGTTCACCATCGCTAACCTCCTGCTCTTCAGATGTAATAACATCTGGCATACGCAAGATGGCATTGAGAAAATATTCACTATCTGCGATTACCGCATTATTTGCACATACCTCTCGAAGTTCCTTGGCATAGGCAGCAAAAGCCTCGCGGTTGATATGTGCTGAGGTCTCGGTTACAGAACTCTCAAACGTTACGAAACAATCTACCTTACCTCGCTGAATTTCGCGCGTGATAATTGCGCGCACATCTGCCTCGACAGCACGGTATTTACTTGGAATCTTGATACTTAAATCGAGTTGCTTTGAATTCAACGACCTAAGTTCTACCCTAAATTTTTTATCTCCATATACGGCCTCGCCTTTGCCGAAGCCAGTCATTGACTTTATCATACAAATTGAGCGTTGTTATATCTCACAAAGGTACAAAAAAAAGGTTGGTCGCACAAATTTTTGCGTAAAAAAGAGGGTAAAAAGAGAGCGAGGATGCTCGATGCACAACGTCATCAAACATCCTCGCTTAAAATTATACGGGTTGCATACCCGCCGATCCCTATTAGTTTACTCGACGCAACGATCGCATTTCTCTGCAAGCATAGCATCTGCCAACTGCTCCAGTGCTGGAACATCAGTTGGTTTTAAGCGTGACATAATCGTTACAATATCCTCTACAACAGATACATCTTTGAATCTGTCGATGATGTTACGCATTGCTCGACCTGCAGATGGAGCCCACGAACCATTCTCAATGATACCTATACGACGCTTGCAGTAACCCTTAATTGCAAGGTGGTGCAAGAAATCGTGCATAGGAGGAAATACATCAGAGTCATAAGAGGCTGCTGCTACAACCAAATGGCTGTATCGGAAGGCGTCCTCCACTGCCTCTGCCATATCAACTCTTGCAAGATCTGACACAACAACTCTCTTTGCGCCCTTGGCGCGAAGGATATCGGCAAACTTCTCTGCCACCTCGGCAGTATTACCGTGAATAGAGGCATAAGCAACGAATACACCCTCATCCTCTGGCTCATACTTGCTCCAGGTGTCGTATAGACCGATATAGTAGCCCAAGTTCTCGGTAAGAACTGGACCGTGTAGTGGACAGATGATAGCGATATCAAGCGTGGCTGCCTTCTTCAGAAGAGCCTGCACAGGTGCTCCATACTTACCACATATATTTATATAATAGCGACGCGCCTCGCACGCCCACTCCTCCTCGTGAGCCAAAGCACCGAACTTACCAAAACCATCTGCCGAGAATAGCACCTTATCTGTGCTGTCATAGGTAACCATAACCTCTGGCCAGTGTACCATAGGAGCCATAGCGAAGTGTAGTGTACGACCACCAAGAGATAGCGTACCACCCTCCTTAACACTAATAATACGACCCTCCAAACCAGCATCAAAATAGAACTGTGGAAGCATCTTAACTGCCTTGTCCGAAGCCACAAGTTGCATCTCTGGGTAGCGACTCATAACCTGGGCAATAGAACCTGCGTGATCTGGCTCAAGATGCTGGACAACAAGGTAATCAGGTATACGACCCTCAAGGGCAGTATCGAGATTTGCAAGCCACTCATCACATTTGCGACGGTCTACGGTATCCATAACCACCACCTTTTCATCAAGGATAAGGTATGAGTTATACGACACACCATTAGGCACTACATACTGACTCTCGAAGAGGTCGATATCGGTATCATCAACACCGATATACTTTATCTTTTCGGTTATATTCTTAATCATTTTGCACAAGTTTTATATTTCAAGTCACAAATATCTAAAATAATACCAATAAAAGCAAAACTTTTAGCCACTTTTTTATACCTTTGCCTAATAATTGTGCAGTATAAATATATATGATTAAGAAATTAGCAACATTACTAATATTAACCACTATTATCTGTGGTTGTGGAGGCGTATCAGAGGATGAAGGTAAAAAGACGATATATGTAACCATAACACCATTGCAGGCTATAGTCGAGGAGATTACTGGAGGCGATTACAAAGTAGAGACACTTGTACCAAAGGGGGCAAGTCCCGAGAGTTTCGAGCCTACAGCCAAGCAACTTATGGCGCTTAACGATGCGGAGCAAATCTTTTCGGTGGGTCTTATTAACTTCGAGCAATCGTTAATCAGTTCGGTAAAGCAGAGTAATCGCATTGTTAATCTATCGAAGGGTGTAGAACTACTTGCAGGTAGTTGTTCTCATTGTGGTCACCACCACTCACACGGCATTGACCCACATATCTGGACTTCGCCACGCGCCCTTAAGCGTATGGTAGAGAATATTGGCGAGACGATGTGTAAAATAGCACCTGATTCGGTAAAATATCAAGTCAATACAGATAAACTACTTTGTAAGTTAAACACGTTGGACTCACTATGTAATAGCAAGATATATGCTAACGGTGTAGATGCAATAATGATATATCATCCAGCCTTTACCTATTATGCTCACGACTATGGTATTGAGCAGATTGCTGTTGAGCAGGATGGCAAAGAGCCTTCGCCACGACAGCTAACTACGCTTGTGGAGAAGGCTCGTAACCATAATATCACAACAATACTTATACAGCCTCAATATGGCAAGGATAAACTCCGCGCTTTGGCTACGGAGTGTGGTGCCGAGATTGTGGAGGTAGACCCTCTTTGTGAGGATATCGTAGCAGAGATTGGGCGTGTAACGAATATAATATGTAGTCGCAATGAGTAGTAGAATGCCTATAGTTGAGATTAAAAATCTCGGTGTGCGCTACGATGATGTCGTTGCCCTTGAGCACGTCAACCTTACTATCTACGACAACGATTTCATCGGTGTTATAGGTCCTAACGGAGGAGGTAAAAGCACTTTGGTAAAGGCAATAATGGGAGTTGTGCCATATAGCGGAGAGATCGAGTATAACCCTACTCTACTACGCCACAAAAAGCCACATATCGGTTATCTGCCACAGATTTCATCCTTTGATAAGGCTTTTCCAATATCTGTTGGAGAGGTGGTTATGTCGGGTTTACAGGCAGAGCGAGGGCTCTTCAAGGGTTTTGGTCGTAACGAGCGTAAGCGCGTGGAGGAGGTGCTGGAGCGCGCACATCTATTAGACTTGCGCAAGCGCGCTATTGGCGAACTATCTGGTGGTCAACTTCAGCGAGTTATGTTATGCAGGGCTATAATATCAAACCCTAAACTATTGGTGCTTGACGAACCTGCTAACTTTGTGGATAACCGCTTCGAGAATGAGTTGTATATGCTATTGCGCGATTTGAATAAGGATATGGCTATCGTTATGGTATCGCACGACCTCGGCACTATATCGAGTGTTGTACGCAATATCGTGTGTGTTAACCGTCACGTTCACCGCCACGACTCTAATGTGATTACAGAGGAGCAGTTGCGCAACTACGACTGTCCAATACAGCTTATCTCGCACGGTGATATTCCGCACACTATATTAGGGGAGCATCACCATTGCCCCGACTGCCACTAAAATATAGAAATGAAATAAGGCATCTCACACTCCGAGATGCCTTATTGATTTACTCTGCACTGTTTTCTCTGCGACGATCGTTCTGACGCATCAACTTACGGATGGCCTGCGCAAGATTTTGCGGATCAATGTTGCGCTTGATGACCGAGTCGTGTGCTAAAGATATACGACCAGTCTCCTCCGATACCGCTATGACGATAGCATCTGAGACCTCGCTCATACCCAACGCTGCGCGGTGACGCATACCGTATGACTTTGGCACCTCTTGCTGTGTAGATGGCAAGACACACTTGGCGGCCACAATTCTATCACCACTGATGACAACACCACCATCGTGCAAAGGGGCATTCTTAAAGAAGATATTCTCCAGGAGTGATGTCGACAACTTGGCATCCAAGCGAATACCACTCTCGACAACGACATTTAGATCATCTACCTGCTTAATGATGATAAGCGCACCTACCTTCTCTGCACCCATCTCCTGACACGCAACAACCAATGGCTCGAGGTCTATCTCCTGCTCGGCACGACGGTTGCGGAAGTTAAAGATGCGGGATAACCACTCGAAACGACCACGCTGGCGACCAATTGCCTGTAGGAAGTGGCGTATCTCGGGCTGGAAGATGATAAGGATGGCGATAACACCGACGGAGATAATCTGCCCGAGTATCGAAGAGAATAGTACAAGGTTGAAGGTCTTTACAAGAATCCACACCAAGTAGATAACAAAGATACCTATCATAATATATGGTGCGCTTGTGCCTTTCATAGCGCGGTATGCACCATAAAAGAGTGAGGCCACCAAGAGAATATCTATGACATCAATAAATGTTAGTGGTATAAATCCCATTGCCTTGTTATGTTTCTATCGTTTGGGTATTACTTCAACTCACCAGCCTCGTAGAGAGCATCTACGCGCTCAAGCACCAAATCAGAGATATTGAGTGATGGATCAGCATCAACAACAGATACTGCGTTGATAATCATCTTATAGCGACCATCAGCGTTAATCTCATCAATAGCCTTTGTAGCAATCTCCTTAAAGCGATTCATCAACACCATCTGCTCCTCGCTCAATGCCTGCTCCTCCTTCTGAAGGTCCTGACCCTCGGTCTGTACGGTCGTCTGGAAGTTATTCATCTTTGTCTGGATGGTGTTTGCCTTCTTCTGAATCTCCTCCTGCTTCTTCTGAGCGTTAAGAGTGGTAATCAAACCTTTAGCATAGTCCTCCTCAAGTTTTGCTGCCTCTGCCTGTAGTTTGTTGTACTCATTAGCCAAGTTCTGCTCCTTCTTTGCCCAACCCTCCTGTACAGTGAGGCTCTTCTGCTGGAAGTTCTGCATCTTGGTTTCCAACGCTACACCCTCGGTGGCGTAGAACTTACTTGCTGCCATAATGTAGTCCAAATCAAGGAATACTACATCACCACTTGCAACACACTCAACGCCCTGAACCTCTGTAGGCTCTGCACTCTCAACCTCTACCTTACTCTCGCTCTTGGCACCACCACAAGATACCATCATAAGTGACATCGCCAAGATTGATAAAAGACTCTTTTTCATAATAGTTATAATCTGTTTTAGTTAATTTTCGCATTTAAAGCACAAAGATAAAAAAAAATATTTACTTTTGTAGTAAATTTATATGATTTTTAAGGATGTACGAATATATATCAGGTGCTATTGCGGAGGCGACACCCACATACGCAGTCATAGAGGCTGGTGGCGTAGGTTACTTTATCCATATATCGCTTAAGACCTACGCAGATATTGAGAAGGAGAAGGATGCAAAACTCTTTGTACACTTCATCGTGCGCGAGGATCAGCAACAGTTGTTTGGTTTCTCTACAAAGATTGAGCGTGAACTCTTTAGGCAACTTATAAGCGTATCGGGCGTAGGTGGTAACACTGCGCGTATGATTCTATCGACATATACCGCTCGTGAGTTGCAGAATATCATCGCTACCGAGAATGCAGTATTGCTTAAGAATGTCAAGGGCTTGGGTCTAAAGACCGCACAAAAGATTATTGTGGAGTTATCGGGCAAGATGCTTGAACTCGGAGCGAGCGATATGATGATGCAGACCACCGTAGCCACACCTAACAACGCTATCTTCGACGAGGCTATGGCGGCACTATCGATGCTTGGTTTCCAGAAGAGCGCGTCGGATAAGACGCTTAAGGCTATCTTTAAGGAGGATCCTGCGATATCCGTAGAGGAGGCTATACGTACTGCACTAAAGCGAATGTAACATTCTATTTACCAACGATATAACGATACGATGCTATTGCTACAGCGTAGTCATACTCTGCAGCGATAGCATTTTCGTATATCTGCAACCAACTAATCTGCGCTTGTAGCACATCGAGTATCGTAGCAACACCCTCGCGATAGGAGTAGGTGCTTATTTCGAGATTCTCTTGTGCAATATCAAGGTTACGCTGAACAGCCTCTACACGCCTATGGGTGTACTCCAAGTTAGCCCAACCATTACTTTCGTTGAGAACAATTTCATCCACTACATCAGCGATTTGCAGTTGCGCTGATGTATAGTTGCTTTCAGCTGAACGTATGGCATCGCGACGCTCCATAAAGTGAAATATAGGTGTATTTAACGAGAGCATAACACCTCCATTGGCACTACCATCCAAAGTCGGTTGCCATCGTCCAAATAGACCTAAGTTGACCTTGGGTAGATACTCCGCTCTGCGCAAATCGATACCATATCGTGCCGACTCTCTACCAGCAACGGCCCTCAAATAGTCGGGATGATTCTCTACGATCATAGCGACATCCTCACGTGTGGGCATTGCATAGTTGTCGAATATGCCCTCACCAAGTAAAACATTTGTAGTTGCAATCTCGCCACGAAGAATATTAAACCTGTGTAGCGCAACAATCCATCGTTGCTCCGCCTCCGAAAGCAGATATTCGGCATCGCTAAGGCGCGACTCCACTTGTAGCAAATCACTTTTAGAGGTGTAACCCTCGTCGAAGCGATGCTGTGCAACACTCTTTAGAGTATGCACGATAGCGATATAGTCGCACATCGCCCGATGATACATCTCCGCTCGCGAGAGCGACCAATAGGCGACCTCTGCATCATACCGCACATCGAGCATACTGCGCTCAAGGCTCTGCTCTGCCTCTACTATCCCCCACTCACGCTGTCGTGTGAGGGCAGTGTTGCGACCCCCATTATATATAGGTTGCAGGATATCGACTCCAACATCCAAATCTGGAACATCCGACGAGAGCGATACCGTAGGTAGTACTCCACGTTTGGCAATCCTATACTCTGCATCTGCACCATCTACCTTTGCCTCTGCGCTTGCAATAGTATGGCTGTATGCCACAACCATATCTACATACTCTTGCAGAGATAGTTGCGCTGAGACAATGGATGTTGAGAGAGTAAAAAGTGTGCCTATAATAAGTTGACGTATCATAGCCTTATACGATAAAAGAGTGAGTAGATAACTGGTAATATCACAAGCACCATAACGGTTGCAACAATAAGACCTCCCATTATGGTTGCTGCCATAGAGCCAAACATAGAGTCAAAGAGTAGCGGAGTCATACCAAGTACCGTCGTTGCCGAGGCTGTGATAACAGGGATAGATCTATCCTCCACCGCCCGAACAACAGCATCCCCAGCCGTTAGTCCCGACTCGCGTAGTTCACTTATGCGCGAGATAAGGATAACAGCATTCTTGATATTCATACCCACAAGACCGAGTAGACCTAACAACGAGAAGAAATCGAACATCTTTCCCGACACCGCCAGTGCTACCACAACACCAGTGAAGATAAGCGGTAGCGTAAGCAATACCACGACGGGATCGCGTAGATTACCAAACAATAGTAGCAGTATTACGAAGATAAGCAACATTGCTATTGGCAGTTTGCTCTTTAGTGCATCGTTCGACTCATCTCTACTCTCCTGCTCGCCATAGATAGCCATACGATAGCTATCTGGCAGGTCGATACTCTGCTCTATTTCGTTCTCTATATCGCCAAGTAGTGCGATAGCATTCACTCCGCGCTCTGGGTCGCACTGAGCCTTCATTACACGCTCCGAATCTATACGACGAATTACCGAAGGTTGAAAGCCGAAGTCAAACCCAGACACCGACTGTTCCAAAGAGTAACTATGTCCTCCCAGAGAGAAGATTGGCATAATACTTAACCCTAAAATCGTACTATCTGCACCTTGTTCGGAACGTATAAGTATCGGCATTTGAGCATCTGCCTCGCGATATGTTGCCACGCCAAGTCCTGATGTGGCAATCTCCAACGATGATACCATAGAACTGCGTTCAACGCCCAATCTCTGTGCCTTAATCTGCGAGTAGTTGGGTTGCCATACAGCCACACGATTGCCCCAACTATTGCGCACATTGCGCGTATCCTCGCGTCGTTCCATAAGCGACATTGCATCTTGTGTAAGACGGCTTAAGGTATCGATATTCTCGCCTATAAAGCCTATCTCGATAGTTGCCTCTGGCACTGGCGAAAGGCGAAATAGCGAAGAGTGTAACCACACATCTGCTATATTATCGTTAACCCACATATCAAACCTTCGCTCAACCTCTGCTGTCTGCTTGGCACTCCATAGTTCGACCAAGAGGTTGCCATAGTTGGGCTTTGATGAGTAACTACCACTTGCCAAGTAGTAGCGTGGCGGAGTACCTCCTGCAGTGGTAGATACACGCTTTACCTCTGGCTGTGCTTTAAGCCATTCGGTCATTCTATCGAGTTGCTTCGAGGTAGTCCCAATGTCGTAGCCGTCAGGAAGTATGACATCTGCCCTAAAGTATGGCTTGGTAAGTTGTGGAAAGAAGTTCTGTGGCATACGTCCCATAAGCCATAGCGATGCCACAAGCACCACCACAGCACCAGTAGCCGTAAGCCATCGATGATGCAATACCCAACGAACAACACCACCCACGATATTATATCTTCGCGCACCATCCTTACGCTTGGAGCGTGGCAGTAGCCAAAGCGACATCATAGGCACTTGAGTAAGAGATAGCACCCAACTTATAAGCAACGATAGTGCTATAACCCTAAACAGAGGTGCTATAATCTCGGCTACGGAGGATGGAGCAAGTTGCAATGGCAGGAAGGATATTATTGCTATTAGCGTTGCTGTAAGCAGTGGCATACGCGGTAGTGTAGCACCCTGCACCACAGCAGTTGTCGGAATCATTCCTGCGCGCATATATTTCGCACTATTATCCACAACCACTATGGCATTATCGACCAACATCCCCATAGCGATGATAAAACCAGCCAACGATGTACGGTTGAGACCCTCGCCTACAAGGTACATCACAACCAACGTGGCACCTATGGCAAAGAGTAGCGACGAACCTACGACAATACCCTCGCGCCAACCCATAACAAGCATAACGAGGACAACAACTATCAGCAATGACTCCAATAGACTGATAACAAAGTCGTTATTTGCCTGCTCGGCAATTATATTTTCAGGATATAGCGACACTATCTCCAATCCCGCAGGTAGTCCGTTTGAGAGTTGTTGTAGTTCGCGATCTACCATATCGCCAACTTTTACGATATCCATCTCTGGGTCGGTAGCAACGGCTATTGCCACAGCCTCCCTACCATCTACAGACATAATCATCGAACGCGGAGTCTCCACCTCACGCACCACACGCGCCACATCGCCCAAGCGATATTGCTTGCCGTCCTCTGCCATAAGCAACTGGTTTTCGATGTCGATAATAGAACTATACGCGCTACCCTCCGAGAGTGTTATATCGACCTCGCCAGCCTCTTTTACACCAAGACCCACGATGCTATTTTGCTCCCGTATGGTACGCGCGATACTCTCTGGGCGCAGTTCAAAAGCCGAGAGTGTGGCAGGGCTAAGCCATATATTAACCTCCTCGTTAGGCATACCAGAAATCTGCACCTTATCCACACCCTTAATGGCATATAGGCGTGTTGTTATGTTATTTGTATATTCGCGTAACTCCTCGACGCTAAATCCACCATCGGAGCAGAGTGCGAAATATAGACCATAAACATCGCCGAAGTCATCAACGATGGTTATATCTCCCACACCATCGGGTAGTTGCGGGCGTAGGTCGTTGACCTTACGTCGCAGTTCATCCCAAAGTTGAGGTATGCGCTCTGGGGCTGTGGAGGGGTGCAGTTCGACAACCAATCGTGCATAGCCGTAATGCGACTCCGAGGTTATCTTATGCACCGTAGTTAGCGTACGCAAACCCCGTTCTAAAGGCTTGCTCACTAAGCCCTCCACCTCCAGAGGTGTCGCACCCGAATAGGGACATATAACTATGGCACTTTTGATTACAAATGTGGAATCTTCGCGCTTGCCAAGTTCCTTGAAGGCGTAGATGCCACCAAATAACATAACGGCGAGGAAGAAGAGTATGACCGAGGGTCTGCGTATAGAGTATTGTGAGATATTCATAGCAACGTAACCTTTTCGCCATTTGACAGATGATATACTCCTGCGCTCACAACTCTCTCGCCAGACTTTAGACCGCTCTCTATAACAACACTATCCTCTCCCGTGAGTTCGCCAAGTACCACACGTCGCTTTTCGACAATATTATTACCATCTACAACCCAAACATAGTCATCCCCGCCAACTGGCGCATATATCGCTGTAAGTGGCACAGCAACAGCCTCATTATCGTTCTCCACGATTGACACCGTAGCAATACAAGTCATACCTGGAGAGATATCGTATCGCGCTGTATCTACATCTATAAGCCTTAACGATACCGGGAAACCCAAGGCATCGGATGAGGTGCGTGCATAACTCTTTATGACAGCACTGAATGGCACGTTTGGATAGGCATCGAAGGTCACGCGATATTGCGTAGTCGATTGTGCAAGATAACCAAGCAGATATTCGGGTGCGGTAAAGCCCACAGTAGTACTTCGAGGTCGCACGATACGCACTATGGGTTGACCCGAGGATACTCGTTCGTAGGTATCGACATAGACACGCTCAATAACGCCATCATATGGGGCTACGATGCGTGTATCGGCTACCATATCCAACGCATTACGGTATGCAGATAGGCTCTGTGTAAGGCTATTTCTAAGACTCTCAACCTCTTGTGCCGATATAGCATTATACTCCAAAAGTCGCTCTGCGCGCTCCAAACGAGATTGCGCCTCGCGGTATGCCGAGAGTGTCGACTCAACCTGAAGTTCAACATCGCGCTTGTCAAGTTGTGCGAGAAGGTCGCCCTTTTTGACGCTCATACCCTTAGCCACAGGTGCATCTACAACACGCCCTGCAAGTTTGAACGCCAAGGTCACAGCATCATCTGCCGTAGAGAGTGCAGCATAGTCTCTACTGATGTACTCCACACGCTTGGCGACAATGCTCTTAACAGGCTTTGGTTTGCGTTGAGGGGTAGATTCGCCACCACCACACGCAACAGATAATAGAGATAGTAAAATAAAAAAACTACGCATAAGATAGGCTTTATGCGTAGTTGAGCAATTATCTTGCCATTAGACTATATATTCATCTTGTACTCCACAACACCATCACGAAGTACTACTATGCCCACATCGGCACGAATGATCGAGCGCAGGGTCATAGCGTCGACAAAGAGATGTGTTGACGCAAATGCCATATCTATCTCCGTAGCACTGACAACATAGACTGCCGAGGCGGGATACTGCGAGTATAGATACTCTATAGCACGATTAGTCGAGGCATCCATAGCCTTGGCATCGTTGATACAGAGCAATGCAATGCGACCATCGGTGTTTAATATATCCATAGTGAGATCCTCGCCATCGGTGGTATATAACACAAAGTCGCTATACTGCATACTCTCTACGTTATCTACTACAGTGGCACTCTCCACGAACTCAAGATTCTCATTCGACCAGCACTCCGTAGCCATAGCATCGAACTCTAAGATAGCATTCGTTGTAATATCTCTAAAGCGCAATACCGAGCGAGTAGACTCCTCGACTTTTGCTCTCTCTGTACCTACATCTTCGCGAAGGTTAACACCTATCTTATATGGTAGAAAGTCGACCAATGGCATACTATGTAGCGCATAGAGTGATACACCAAGAGGTAGTACTATAGCGATAGCAATCGCAGTAACATCTGCTTTCGTTAAGCGTTGTTCTCTATCGCTGGTACGCCATAGATATATAGATATAGGTAGTAATACAAGGTTTTTTAGGAATGTCTGCCAAGGAGAGAGTTTCACAGCATCGCCAAAGCATCCACAGTCGCCAATAGGCAATGCCGTCGCACCCAATAGCGTGACCACGAAAAAGATAAGGAGCATCACACTTGATAGGAAGGCAACACCCCTGCGCCATACTCCCAAAACAAGGAGCAGACCTATAGCAAACTCCACTACTATCAACACCACAGCGATAACCTCGGAGGCTACAGCAAAGGATGATAACGAGTAGGTAGCCAGATATTTGTCAACATAGATAGCCGTACCTACAGGGTCGACGCACTTAACCGCACCCGAGAAGATAAATACCGCACCGAGCAACCAGCGCAGTAATATCGAGATTATATGTTGTAGGCGAGCCATAGTCGACTATAGAAGAGGAGCAACGCGCTCCATAATACGCTCAAAAATAACTTCGGGCGATGCCATACCACCCTCCTCGGTAGAGCAGTCTACCACCTTAAGGTCGTTGTTCAGTGTTGCCGACTCGAGGTACACCTCACGCACACGACGCTGTAGATCGAGCGATGCCTCGTGGATATCCTTACCACCCTGAAGGTACTCTCTATCCTCCCCCTCGCGTACCTCGCTTAATTTACGCTCCGTAAAAGCAAATGGCACATCTAAGAAGAGTGATAAATCGGGTTTAGGTATGCCGAACTCCTCAAACTCGGTATGTAGTATCCACTCTCTTAAAGTGTTACGCTCCGCGCCACCCTCAATCTTTGCACACTGGTAGCCTATATTCGAGTAGACATATCTATCAACAATAACCACCTTGCCCTCTGCTATCCACTGGCGGATGGTAGTTGATGCATCGGCTCTGTCGCCAGCATACAACAACGCTACAAGATATGGGTTTACACTCTCCACGCTACCCAAATCACCACGCAAGAAGCGCGCGATGAGTTCACCATACACTGGAGCATCGAAACGTGGAAAGTGCAGATACTCCGACTCCACGCCCTTGGCGCGAAACATCTCTCTAAGTTTGGTAATCTGTGTAGACTTGCCCGCTCCGTCAAGTCCCTCAAGCACGATAAACATACCTTTTAAATTAGTAGTGAGAAATTAGTAATGAAGGGTGTGCTATTTTAGCATTCTTACGGCGCGCTCGATAGCCGATACCAGTACATCTACCTCCTCCAATGTGTTGTACATACCTATTGAGGCACGACACATACCCGTAACGCCATAGTGTGTCATTACAGGCTCGGCACAATGGTGTCCTGTGCGTATCGCCACACCGAGTTTGTCGAGTATCATACCCACATCGTAGGGATGTGTACCCTCGATGGTAAAGGATACTATAGGACACTTGTTTTCGGTAGTACCATATATACGAAGTCCCTCTATCTTGGATAGTTTCTCGGTCATATATTGCAATACCTCGCGCTCGTGACACTCGATAGTCTCCATACCGATACTCTGAACATACTCGATCGCCTGCATAAGACCTACAGCACCGATAAAATTCGATGTACCAGCCTCAAACTTTAGTGGCAATGGCGCATATGTAGTTTTAGCAAAGGTTACCTTATCAACCATATCGCCACCACCCATAAATGGTGGCATCGACTCCAATAACTCCTTACGACCATACAACACGCCTATACCCGTAGGACCATATAACTTATGTCCCGAGAAGGCGTAGAAGTCATATCCGCGCTCGGCAACCCTACCGCCACCGTGTACAATGCCCTGACAGCCGTCAACCATAACTACAGCACCCACAGAGTGTGCCTTATCGATAATAGGTTTTAGGTCTGGGCAAGTGCCGATGGTGTTAGATGCCTCGGTCACAGCAACCAACTTGGTACGACTATCCACCAACTCATCGAGCATATCGACACGCAAAGCACCGCTATCGTCAAAGGGCAATACCCTTAGTTCGGCACCCTTACGCTCACAAGCCAACTGCCAAGGTACGATATTCGAGTGATGCTCCATCTCGGACACCACAATATTATCTCCTTCAGCGAGATATCTCTCACTCCAAGCATAAGCAATGAGGTTAATAGATGCTGTGGCACCAGAGGTAAACACGACCTCCTCACGATGCTCAGCACCGATAAATTCTCGCACCTTCTCGCGTGCCTGCTCATACATCTCGGTCATAACGCCCGAAAGGTGGTGTACACCGCGATGTATATTGGCGTTGTACTTACGCATAAGGCTATCCGTGCGCTCGATAACAGCGATAGGTTTCTGTGCTGTAGCACCACTATCGAAGTAGACCAACTTGCGACCGTTGACCTGCTGATCGAGGATAGGGAAGTCCTTGCGTATGCCTAAGATGTCGTATGCCATACACTATAATCTATTTAGTTTCTCTGCCAACAACTCGGCAAGAACCTCCTCGCTACCCGCGATAACCGAATGTAGCACCACGTCATCCACGAAGCCCTCAATCTGCAGACGTTTTGCATCTGCAAGACTCAAACCGCGCTGACGCATATATAGGATAGCATCACTATCCATCTGACCCACCGTAGCACCGTGACTACACTTTACATCGTCGGCATATATCTCCAACTGTGGTAGCGTCTCAATATGCGCCTCGCCCATAGTTATATTACGGCTTGACTGCACAGAGTCGGTACGTTGAGCATCGGGAGCAACATATACCAATCCCGAGAAACTACCGTGCGACTTACCAGCAGCAACACCCTTTACCGAGGTGTGTGACTGGCAGTCCGACGCAATATGGTTTACATCTACCGTAACGCTCGCTTGATCATCATCCGTAAGCACAAAGACACCGCCAAGTTCAAACCTCGCACCGCGCTCCATAAGGCTCGCCACAACGCGCGTATCTGACGCAGAGACCACAACTTGAGTCATCATACACTGGGCATCTTCAGCAACCGCAACAGCGATATTCATTGCCGAGTGATCGTGGATAATATTGAGAATGCGTAGCGTAGCACCCCTCGCAACGTCGATATTTAAATCTCCGAGGTTGGCGTTATCTGCAATGAGCAACACTGCCTCTTGGCCACTCTCAACGACAACATCGTAACCACTACCCTCTCCGAAGGTCCAGCCACCCGATGTAAGGCGACCACTGGCAGGTATAGTCTTAGCAGAGATTAACTCCTCTATTCGCTTGACAACCATAGCCTACTCCTCCTTATAGTCGTTGATAAGCCAGTCGTAGCCCTCCTTCTCGAGTTTTAGGGCGAGAGTCTTATCGCCAGTGTAGATGATGCGACCCTTGTATAAAACGTGTACATAGTCAGGCACGATGTAGTCCAAGAGACGCTGATAGTGAGTGATTACCACTGTAGCATTCTCTGGGGTCTTAAGACGTGTCACACCAGTAGCAACGATACGCAATGCATCGATATCAAGACCAGAGTCGGTCTCATCGAGGATTGCCAACTTTGGGTTTAGCATTGCCATCTGGAAAATCTCGTTCTTCTTCTTCTCACCACCAGAGAAGCCCTCGTTTACAGCACGCGATGTAAGTTTTGAGTCGAGTTCTACGATAGCACTCTTCTCCTTCATAAGTTTGAGATACTCGCCCGCAGTCAATGGCTCCAAACCGCGCGACTTGCGCTGTTCGTTTACCGCCAACTTCATAAAGTTAGCCATTGTAACACCTGGTATCTCCACTGGGTACTGGAAGCCAAGGAAAAGACCCTTGCGTGAACGCTCCTCGATATTGAGGTCGAGAAGATTCTCACCCTCAAACTCTACCTTACCCTCTGTAACAGTAAACTTCTCATTACCTGCCAACACCGAAGCGAGTGTTGACTTACCCGAGCCATTAGGACCCATTATCGCGTGTACCTCGCCCGCCTTAACGGTGAGGTTGATACCCTTCAAAATCTCCTTATCGCCAACTGTGGCGTGTAGATTTTCAACTTTTAGCATATATATTGTTCTTTATTTATTATCTTAATTCTTGTGCAAAGCACACCATACTTTTAACCTTTCAGTTTTCAGTTTTCAGTTTTTTACCCTACACTGCCCTCGAGCGATAACGATAACAGTTTCTGCGCCTCCACTGCAAACTCCATAGGCAACTTCGCCAACACCTCGCGAGCATAGCCATTCACGATGAGTCCTACAGCATCCTCCGTAGAGATACCGCGCTGGTTGCAGTAGAACAGCTGCTCCTCTGATATTTTCGATGTAGTAGCCTCGTGCTCCAATACCGCTGTAGGGTTGTAAGAGTCGATAACTGGGAATGTGTGAGCACCACACTTGTCGCCAATAAGCAATGAGTCGCACTGAGAGTAGTTACGGGCATTTTCCGCACCTTTGGCTACACGCACCAAGCCTCGATAGGCATTTTGTGAGCGACCAGCCGAGATACCCTTCGACACGATACGCGAGCGTGTATTCTTGCCTATGTGTATCATCTTTGTTCCAGTATCTGCCTGCTGGAAGTTGTTAGTCATAGCCACCGAGTAGAACTCGCCTGACGAGTTGTCGCCAGCAAGCACACAACTTGGGTACTTCCAAGTTATTGCCGAGCCTGTCTCGACCTGTGTCCACGATAGGTGCGCACCCTCGCGACAGATACCGCGCTTCGTTACGAAGTTGTAGATACCACCCTTGCCATCCTTATCGCCTGGATACCAGTTCTGTACGGTAGAATATTTAACATCGGCATCCTTCTCCACTACAATCTCCACTACCGCAGCGTGTAGCTGATTCTCATCACGTCGTGGTGCAGTACAACCCTCCAAGTAGCTTACATATGAGCCCTCGTCGGCAACGATAAGTGTACGCTCAAACTGACCAGTACCCTCAGCATTGATACGGAAGTATGTCGACAACTCCATAGGACAACGCACACCCTTTGGAATGTAGCAGAACGAACCATCCGAGAATACTGCAGCATTGAGTGCCGCATAGAAATTATCGGTATATGGCACTACCGAGCCAAGATACTTCTTTATAAGTTCAGGATGCTCCTTAATAGCCTCCGAGATAGAGCAGAAGATGATACCCTTCTCTGCCAACGTATCGCGGAAAGTGGTCTTTACCGACACCGAATCCATTACAGCATCTACCGCAACGCCCGCCAAAGCCATCTGCTCCTCAAGAGGAATACCAAGTTTGTCGAACGTACGTTTTAGCTCTGGGTCGACCTCATCCATAGAGTTTAGTTGCTTCTTCTGCTTTGGTGCAGCATAGTATATCACATCCTGAAAATCAATCTCTGGGATGTCGAGATGCGCCCACTTAGGGTGTTCAAGGGTTAACCAATGGCGATACGCCTTCAAACGTCGCTCCAACATCCACTCTGGCTCACCCTTCTTCTGGGAGATAAGTCTTACCACCTCCTCTGATAGTCCTCGCGCTATGATATCGGTCTCGATATCGGTCACGAAACCATACTCATAGTCCTTCGACTCAAGTTCTTGAATTATATCTTTTGTACTCTTTTCCATCTTTTTATATAATAGCGTGCAAAAATAGCAAAAACTATTCACAAATTCAATAGATTGCCATTATTTATTTTTAAAATGTCAGTTCATCGAAATTGCCCCGCCATACTCCGCAAAAACGCACCCCAATTAAAGCAAAAAGCGCATCCATTTTAAGGATGCGCCATATCGCTATCAACTAAGCAATTATTTAGTTCAAATCAAGTTCCTCATAAGGTAGCCCCCAAGCCTCGGCAACTGGCTTATACACAACCTTGCCCTCGACAATATTAAGTCCCTTGCGCAACTCCTCATTGTCAAGACACGCCTGCTTCCAACCCTTGCCTGCAAGTTGTAGAACATATGGCATAGTGGCATTAGTAAGTGCCAAGGTAGAGGTATAAGGCACAGCACCTGGGATATTGGCTACGCAGTAGTGCAAGATACCATCAACATAGTATACGGGATCCTCGTGTGTTGTAGGATGCGAAGTCTCGAAGCAACCACCCTGATCAATAGCGACATCCACCATAACGGTACCCGGCTCCATATCCTTCAACATATCGCGGGTAACGAGTTTTGGTGCCTTTGCACCAGGGATAAGTACCGAACCAATAACAAGGTCGGCAGTCTTAAGTTCCTCGCGGATATTGTACTCCGAAGACATCAAGGTCTTAACATTCTTTGGCATCACATCGGCAAGATATGTAAGACGCTGAAGCGAGATATCGCAGATAGTAACATCTGCACCTGTACCCGCTGCGGTGCGCGCTGCAGCAGTACCTACAACACCTGCACCGATAACAAATACCTTTGCAGGCTTAACGCCGGGAACACCACCCAACAATTTACCCTTACCACCGCGTGGCTTCTCCAAGAAGTAACGACCCTCCTGTGTAGACATACGACCAGCAACCTCCGACATAGGGATAAGAAGTGGCAATGAACGATCCTTACGCTCTACGGTCTCATATGCACAGCATATAGCACCACTCTCAATCATAGCCTTGGTAAGTGGCTCGCTACTTGCAAAGTGGAAATAGGTGAATACCAACTGACCTTTGCGCACAAGTTTATACTCTGGCGCAATAGGCTCCTTAACCTTCACAATCATCTCTGCAATAGCATATACGTCCTCGATTGTAGGAAGTATCTTCGCACCCTGCTTTTCGTAGTCCTCATCCTTAAAGCCACTATTAACACCTGCAGTAGACTGCACATAGACCTCGTGACCACGACGAACAAGTTCCATAACACCAGCAGGAGTCAACGCTACTCGATTCTCGTTATTCTTAATCTCCTTAGGTACACCAATAATCATAACTAAAAATTTTTAATCTATTAGGTTAATTTAGGTCGTATGGCGTATCATATCACCATTTTCCGACATCTAAGTTATATTATTTTTCTTTAATTACACTACCCAGATGCACTATTTTTACTATTACACCCTAGATTTTCTAAAATAATCGCAATAAAAGTGTATAAAAATGCAAGAAATACAAGGGCCGCTATCTCTGATTTTATATTTTGCAATGATGCACCCATAGTATTTAGACTTATAAACCCCTCTACTGCACTACTACTCGGAAAGAGTCTGCCGACATCGTAGAGCCACGCAGGGAATACCTCCTTGGGATACGAGACTCCTGCCAATAGGAGTATCGGCACTGAACTCCACAGCAGGGTAAGTATTGGAGCCTCACGACGCTTAAAGAGATACGATACCGTTTGAGCAAGGGCAGACGTGGCAACAATATATAATAACATCAACAACGCAATATCCCATATCCGACCCTCAAACGGGAAGCCAAATGCCGGCCATAGTACAACTAATACGATAGTTAAACTAACGGCATATATCACAATATGAGTCAACGTTATAGACAACACTTGCCATATGCCATAAAACCACGTTCTGCAACCTATAAGCGCACTATGTTTGCGTCGACGTATAGCCACCATACCAACACCGATAAGTAGCGTCTGCTGAACGAGTAACACTACAATAGATGGCATTACAAAGGAACCATAGCCAAGCGAGCGATTATACAACACCTCGCTCGATAGCGACACCGCACCACCGCCAGCATCTGCCAAAAGTTCCGCCATAGCCTGCTCAAGCACAGCGCGATATAGGAGTAGATGGCTACCGTCAAGGATAAGACTTATCGTAGCACCCTCCGCACCATATAGCGCACGTTCAAAACCATCGGGAATAACCACAATTGCGTAGACATCACGATTATAGAACAGTTCCCTACCCTCTGCAACCGACTGCACCTCATAGGCAACCTCGGTATTAGCACCAGCACGCAGACCATTCACAAAAGTGCGACTTGTCGATGTATTATCCTCGTTAACGACAGCGATAGGCACACACTCCACAACCTCTGCACCATAGGCAATGGAGTATATGGTTGCATATATAAGCATAGCAAAGATTAGCAACAGCATTGCTCCACTATCGCCAAATATCAGACACATCTCTCTCTTAACCAACCGAAACATATCACTCCCTTCCCCAATATTTATCCTCCGATACAACCGTTTGCAATCTACGCCACGAAAGCGGTACGACAACCAAAAACAACGTCATATATAGCAGATTATCGACATCGTAACGTAGTGGTGCATCACGCATAACATAACCCACAAAGAATTCACTAAAGTAACTTAACGGAAATAGTTTAGAGAAGGCTTGCGCAACGCCATACATCGCCATTGTAGGGAATGTAATACCCGAAAAGGTAAACGCCATAACACTATATCCGCCACCAAGTGATAATGCCAAACGTAGATTTGATGTGACCGAAATAATAGATAGTGCAACAGTCTGGTAAACAATGATAAATAGTATGGTAACTAAAGTTAAAACGATGTAACTACCCTCGCACTCCATACCCATAACAACAAAGAGTACAAGGTATATAATCTGTGACATAAGCGTCATCGACATTGTCGTGGGCAAGAGTTTACCCACAACGCCACCAGCAAGTGAATTATTCGCCACGGAGAGCCAACTTTGTGCAGTACGATAACGCAACTCACGCCCTACGGCATAAATGGTTGACAACACCGTAAAAACCACTATACCCAATATCATAAATATCGGTGCAAGATAGTATCCGTAGTTAAGGTATGGGTTAGATATGATGTTGCTCTGTATGTTAATAGGCATTATTTCCACCATTGCTTGAGCATTATCAACACCCATACTCTGCAAACGCTGAAGTTCTATACCCGCAGAGAAACTTTGCACAGCGAGTTGAATATCTCTACTTGCCACACCGCTTGCCGAGATGTTCGCGCCATTAAGATAACACCCCACCTCTGCACTTTCACCACGATAGATACTATCCTCAAAACCCTGGTCGACATAAACAATACCCATTACCTCGCCATTAAGCATTCGCTCCTCAGCATCGTATATCGACATCTCCTCAAAGGCTATATCCACACCCGATGTTGCATTAATCATTCCAAGCATTTGACGCGATAGAGGTGTAAAATCTCTATCCACTACTGCGATAGGCACGCCCTCGATAGCACCACGATAAAAGATAATTCCGAAGAATAAAATCATTAAGGTTGGCAGTAGTAACAATATGGCAATGTATAGTTTATCAGATATTATCTCACGCAGTTCTCGCTTAAGTGATGATATTATACTATTAATCAACATACTAACCGCTATAACCTATCACCATATACTATAACGCTCATACCTGGTAGGATATCGAGATGATCCACCGAACGGGCGCGTACTTCAAAGGAGCGAATATCGAAACCACCCCTTGCGCGTGTAGCACTCCAAGTGGCATAATCAGCCTCCGAGGAGATGTAGTATACCTCGAATTTCGCACGCTTGTTGAGCGCGGGAATATAACCCTCGAAGTGGTAGCCAAGATGCACATCTGACATCTTACTCTCCTTAATATTGAAAGTCACCCAACATTTAGATATATCAAGAATGGTAACTACTGGCATACCAGAGCCAACCAACTCACCCTTCTCTGCCGTAACACTTGACACACGACCTGAAATTGGCGCGTAGACCTCTGCATCTTTGAGATAGGAGCGCACCTCGTCAACTCCACCCTGTGCCTCACGCACCTTTGCCTCCACAGCCTCTCTCTGCTGACGCGTAGCACCCTCCACTACAAGATCATATTCAGCCCTCGCTGCCTCGGCAGTAGAGCGCATTGCCTCATAGTTCGCTAACGCTTCATCGTACTGCTGACGTGGCACGATGCCTTTATCGTAGAGATTTTTAACTCGCTCGTAACTCGATTCTGCAAGACTTAACCCAGCTAATGCTTTCTGCCATAAACTCTTAATAGCCACTATTTGTTCCTTGCGCGCGCCCATATCAACCTCGCTATTCACAGCCTCTGCCTCTGCCTTTAGTGCAGACACCTGTTGTAGTTTCGCATCGAGTTCGGGTGTCAATATCGTGTATAGCAATTCACCTTCGTTAACCATATCTCCCTCGGCGACATACATAGAGTCGATACGCCCCGCCAACTTTGATGATGCGCGGTAACTACGACACTCCACAACGCCCTGAATAACGGGACGGTTAACACGGCTAAAGTAGCGTATTAGGGCAATTATACCCACCACCAACAAGGTAAGCATAACAATAACACATAAAGTTCGTTTCATTCTTATTACAAATCGATTATACTATTTATATCAACAATCACTCCACGACTTACATAACCCATAAAGTCGTCACTTAACCCCGACAACTCCAAGAGCCTTGCCAACGACAACATATAGTTATACACCGCATCGAGATACACGACTTCGGATGCAGCGAGTGCAATGCGGGCATCCATAAGTTCCGACGACGGTGTCACGCCTTCGCGAAAACCCTCCAATGCCATAGTGTAGTAACTCTCGGCAAAGGCTATCGAACGCTCTGACGAACTGATATTAAGGAGTGTATTTTGCAGTGTGTAATACTCCTTATCTACCAAAAGAAGTATATCCTCTCGGACTTTATCGCTCATCTCGCTGATACTGCGCTCAACACTCTTCGAGGCACGATACTGCTCCTGCTTCGATAGACCGCCAAACAGAGGCATCGAGACCCCGACACCTACAGCCCAGCGAGGCAACATATCAGAAAGGTTGTAGGAGTATATCGATGCTCCGCCCATCGCCACAATCTCCGGCATAAAGGCTGAACGGGCAAGGTTAACACCCTCTACACTCAGTTGCTTGGCATTCTCCACTGCACCTATAATACTATTCAGATTAAGCGCATTATCACGATAATAATCAATATTATACACATCATATACAACAAACATATTATCATTAGGTGTAATGCTATCCTCACTTTGCAGAGTTGTTCTCAATCCACGCTCTGCTATCTGCAATTTACTTTGCGCATCGCTATAATCGCGCTCCACTTCCGATAGTTTATACTGAAGATATAGCACCTCGCTATGAGCCACAACGCCCTGCTCCTCCATAGCCTCAGCATCGCAAAGATGTTGCTCCACACCACGCACCACGAACTCCTTTACTGCCGCCACCTCGCGCGCCAATATTACACCATAGTAACGCTCCACAAGTTCGGTTACAAGCGTCGCAGTTACTCCATTTAGTCCAATCTGCGCGCCATCAATATTTAGTTTCGCCACACGGTTGGCAATATCGATGCGCCCACCAAGATATATAGGCATCGTAACTGTAGCACCTACAAAGCCGAAATGGCGATTTTGGAGTGTATAACGCCAGTCCGTACCCATAAGTGGTGAGAGTCCGTTGGTCAGGAATGATGCTATCGTTGGTGTTATAACTCCATCCGAAACTCCTCCCTTAATCAGACCCTCTAACGACTCGGTAATCACGCCTTTAGCACCACCGAGATCAATATCAACATTATGTTGCATAAGGGTATAACAACCCACAAGGTCAGCCGTAGGCATACGCAGACCCTGTGTGGCACGATACTCCCTATAGGTGGCATCAACGCTATGCTGCGCACTACTTATAGCCTTATTACGCTCCAGCATCATCTCAAGCGCATCCGAGAAACTTACCCTCTGCTGAGCTGTTGCACTCACACCAAACAGGAGCGACAACAGCAACATCCAATATCTCATAGACAAAGTTTTCGACAGACACTGCAATTATCGTGCGATAATTTTACGATGTTTTGGCACATAACTTGTGAACGAAAGCAAATGAAAACTTTAATGTTAACCAAAAAAATTCAGTTATGAAACGAATTAAACATTTCGCTCTATCACTGCTTACAGTAGCGTTCGTGATGCCATCAGCGATGGCTCAGACCAGAGTCTATGAGGTGGAGGAGTACACGCCCACCATCTATATGATTGCTGTAGGTAACGAGTTGCAAGAGTATGACCCAGAGGTTGTACGAGTTGCTATCATCGAGGACTTTGTGGAGACTAAACGTCACGGCTTCCAGCAGGCGCACAATCCACAATTTATCTTCTCGACACGCAACAATCGCTTCTCATTGGGTATTGGAGGTATGGTAAATCTACGCACCAGCTACGACCTCAAGGGCGCAGTGGGCAATATAGACTTCGTACCTTACGACATCCCTATGCACAAGAGTTACGCCAACCAACAGCGTGTGATGATGGACGCCTCTACCTCACGACTCTTTATGAAGGCTATTATAAATAGCAACACTTTGGGTCGCGTCTATGTCTATACCGATATGGACTTTAGAGGTGGCGAGGAGTTTACCTACATTCCACGTCTTCGTTCGGCGTACGTTAACCTTCTGGGCTTCACTGTAGGTCGTGATGTCACTACCTTCTGTGACCTTGCAGCTGCCCCTACGACTATCGACTTTCAGGGTCCCAATGCCTACAACTTCGCCTTCAACGAGATGATTCGTTACGAGCGAAACTTTGTTCGCAATCACCTTAAGGTCGGTGTCGCTGCCGAGATGCCATCGGTGAATGCCACCTATGGCGAGAACTTTGAGCCTATCTACCAGCGCGTACCAGATGGTATTGCCTATGTGCAGTATGCTTGGGGTGAGAACAAGGCGAGCCACGTTCGTCTATCGGGTGTTATCCGCGATATGTATCTCCACAACAAGACCACAGGTGAGAATACCACACAGGTTGGTTGGGGTGCCCAGTTCAGCGGTCACATCGAGGCAGGTCGTTGGGTAGACCTATATATGAATGGTGTCTACGGTCGTGGTATTACCCCTTACATTCAGGATTTGGCAGGTGCGCCATATGACTTCACCTACAATCCTAAAGAGCCTACACATCTTCAGACTCTTCCTATGTGGGGTTGGCAGGCTGCAGCACAGGTAAACATCATCCCTTCGACATTGTGGTTTACTGGTGGTTACTCAAACGTGCATCTTGAGAAGGATAACGGTGCGCTATCTGACAACCAGTATAAGCGTGGCGAGTATATCTTTGGCAATCTCTTCTACAACGTGACACCTAACTTTACCCTTGCATTGGAGTATCTTCACGGCTCACGCGAGAATGTCAGCGACGCTCACAACCGCGCAAACCGCATCAGCGTGATGGCACAGTACAACTTCTAAGAGTAGTTTTAGCGAATCTATTTGGCAATCCTTGCGAGGGTTGCCATTTTTTTTGTATTTTTACATATCGCGATGTTACATTTTGCCCACAACATCGTTATATGTGTAGAAACTAACTAACAAAGACGAATAACTTGAAGACAGAAACACAATACATAGAGTTCTTCTCAAAGCACCGAGATACGCTCTATCGCCTTGCATTAAATATATGTGGCGATAGTATCGAAGCGGAGGATGTCGTGCAGGATGTCTTCGAGAGAGTATGGAGAGCAAGAGACAAAGTGCTGAATAGCACCTATCCCAAGGCCTATATATGTCGCATAGCGCACAACTTGGCAATAGATAGGGAGCGAACGAGGAGACGACGACAGACCTTCTCCGTAAACGAGGAGATAACGACTAACGATATCAACATATCGGCCGAGTTATCCGATATAACGAGTATAACACAGCGGGCAATAGCCTCGCTACCTGAGAAACAGCGACTTGCCATACACCTCCGAGATGTCGAAGGCTACGAAATAGAGGAGATTGCCGAGGTGTTAGAATGTGACAGCACAAGTGTACGAATGAATCTTTCAAGGGCGCGTAGCAGTGTCAGAGAGAAAATAACAAATGCTTTGAATTATGGAATTAAACGAGATTAACAGACTTATCGACAAGTATTTCGAGGGTGATACATCGCTCGCGGAGGAGAGGGAGATTGCCTCATATCTCGCCACCGCAGAGACACTACCCGAGGAGCATACGGTTGTCAAGGCTATGTTCGAGGCTATGGGTCTACTTCGCGATATCAAAGTTCCAGAGCCACAACCTCGCAAGCGTGGCATAACATTATCGTTACTGCGACGTGTTGCCGTCGCCACTGCTTGCATAGTCGTTGGCGTTGTTGTTGCAACACGCACGATGACCAGCACCACTCTCCACGCCGAGCCGATGATTGTCTGCTATGTCGATGGCGCAAGGGTCTACGATCAGCGAGTAGCAGAAGATGAGATGCGCAGAATACTCGGCAATATGAATCAAAACGTAAACCTTGCTATGGCAAGAATAGACAAAGTCAATTTACTTAAAACAAAATAGCTATGAAGAGATTATTTACTACCCTAACAATTCTAATGGCGAGCATAGCAACGCTACACGCTCAGGAGATTGCTAACGACAACACCATTATCTTAGATAAAACTGGCGAGAACAGAATAACCATTATCAACGAAGATACGATTAAGTTTAGAATTGCAGGTCGAGAGTTCCAGATGAGTACCGAGCCTGAAGTTAAGGCGCAACAGGAGGAGAAGAAACGCCATTCTACTATTCCTTCACTTGGATTTATCGAGCTTGGTATTAACTCGATATATAATGCCGACTACTCGATGTATAGTCCTGAAGATGCTGAGAAGATGCAGTTTGGTAATAACAAGTCAAGCTATGTGACATTATATGCTTATACAGAGAACTTTCGACTCAACAAACAAGGCTCATTGAGTATAGATATGGGTCTCGGAATTACGTGGGAGAACTATGTCTTTGCAGGTGACTACTCAATGAGATACATAGATGGTATGATGCGCCCAATCGATTTGGAGAGCAGTGTAACCAAATCGAAACTTATGGCAGTATACTACCATATGCCAATGCTGCTAAACTGGACTTATAAAAACAAATTCTTTATTGCAGCAGGTGTAAATCTCGACGTGTTGATTGCCACAAGACTCAAGCAGAAAAATCCAAAGATTGTCAACGATTCAGAGAATGTAACCCTTGAGCCTATACAACTTGGTTCTACCATACGCGTAGGAACTAAATCATTATACGGTTTCTTAAATTGGTCGCATATGCAGATGTTCAAAACCAAGACAGGTCCTGGTGGTCATAGAATATCTGCGGGCATAGGTCTTAATTTCTAACACAAACCAACACTTTATATGAAACGGTTTATATTGCTAATAATGCTCTGTTTGCCTATAACAGCCATAGCACAAACAGACCATATAGCACCACTTATAAAGAAGTACTCTGGGCAGATGAATTGCTCCACAGTAGAACTCTCAAAGGAGATGCTTAACCATATGTACTCCACCACAGGCATAGAGTCTATGCAGGTGATTTCCGTAGAGGAGCCAACGCTAATTGCGACACTCAAAGAGGATTTGGATAACTTCCTCGACTACTACAAGGTTGTAATGGCTGTGAATAGCGATGGTACAGATGTCAAAATCTACAGCGTAAAGCGCCAATATATATCCGACGAAACAGGCCTGACGGAGACAATAGAAGAGTATATCATCGTTGCAATAAGTGAAATCGACGGCATAGTAATACGCCTCACAGGACACAATCTATCCCTTAGCGATGCCACCTCTCTGATAAATATCTAAGCGTACACCTGTTAAATTTATGGCGGTTTTGGATGTTATTCATAATTATGTCGTAACTTTGCGACGCTTATGAAGAACAACATAACCGCTATATTTTATATAATTATCGCGACACTACTATCGCTATGTAGTGCCACACATGGTAAGAGACTCCACGCTTCGGCATCTTGCACAATGGAGGTCGCGCAAGAGATTATCACTACCGACACCATACGCCTAATGTTTGGTGGTGACCTAATGCAACATCTGCCTCAAATAACTGCTGCCAAACAGAGCGATGGCAGCTACGACTACACCGCCTCGTTTGAGCATATAGCGCCACTATTTCGCGATGCTGATATAGCCGTTCTCAACTTCGAAACAACCATCAATACATCGGGCAAATATAGTGGTTATCCTCTCTTTGCAGCACCCCCAGCAGTAGCTAATGCGATGCTTGATATGGGTATAGATATAGCGCTGTTAGCCAACAATCATTGCTGCGATAAAGCAGGTAAGGGTATAGACTCCACAATCGAGGAGTTTCGTAGACGTAAAATAGCACACGTTGGAGTCTATAAAGATAGCACCGACTATGCAGATAACAACATACGATACTTCGAGCGTAAGGGTGTTCGCTTTGCACTTCTAAACTACACTTATGGCACTAATGGTATGCCTATTCCTAAGGGGCGCATTGTAAATATCTTAGACACCGCAACCATCAAGCGCGACCTACACACCATTGAGCACGATAGCATTGACTGCATCATTGCCTGTATGCATTGGGGTATCGAATACCAGCGCAAGGCAAACCGCGAACAGATAGCTATTGCCGATATGATGCGTCGCGAGGGTGTAGATATCATCATCGGTAGCCACCCACACGTTCTACAACCATATTATGCAGACTCTACGTTTGTGGTCTACTACTCGTTGGGTAACCTTGTATCTAACCAGCAATGGCGTTACTCTGATGGTGGTCTACTTGCGGAGATTGAGGTCATAAGATGTGACACTATTGATGGTCTACGCTATCAAACCACCCCACACCCCGTATGGGTATTACAACCTGGATATAGAGTATTGCCGCGTTCGGTAGGCGACACACTCAATATGTCAACCTCGACACGCGGACAATACGAACTATTTATGTCGGACACCGACAAACTACTGGAGCTATAGCAAACTTTTAATAGTTATCTGCAAACGGTTCGAAGTAGGCCTGTGGATGCTCGCACGATGGGCAGAGCTTTGGCGCGCTCTTAGCCTTGATAATATATCCGCAGTTGCGACATTGCCATACTATCTCACCATCGCGTCTGAAGAAGTCGCCATCGGTTAGACGACTCAAGAGTTTAAGGTAGCGACGTTCGTGCTCCTTCTCCACCTCGGCAATATTCTTGAACGTAAGGGCTATCTTCTGAAAACCTTCAGCGTGTGCCGTCTCTGCAAACGAAGCGTATAGTACCTCCCACTCCTCGTGTTCGCCATCGGCTGCAGCCACAAGATTTTGCTCGGTAGTGCCTATTATGCCCGCTGGAAATGTGGCGTTGTGTATTGTCGCCATACCACCCTCAAGGTATTTGAAGAATCGTTTTGCGTGCTCCTTCTCTTGATCGGCAGTGATATCAAATATCGAGGCTATCTGCTCGTAGCCATCCTTTTTGGCCTGCGACGCAAAGTAGTTGTAACGATTTCGCGCCTGACTCTCGCCCGCAAACGCCTTCAGCAAATTCTCCTCTGTAAGCGTACCTTTCAATGTATTTTTCATTCTCTTAAAGATTTAATGTATAAGACATACATCACACACTGCAAAATAAAGACCAAACAAGAAAATACCCCATTTCTTTCTTTCATAGCTTTACTTTGTTTTGTGTAACGCTATTTCAGGACGGGACACTACTATAATAACGACCGTATTAAACTAAAATTAAACGGAAAGAGTCCGGTGCAATACCGAACTCTTTACCAATAAATCTATTTAATAATCCGTCCAAATTTTTGGGGTCAGATCAGACTGTCCTGCGCTTTTTGCGTTGATTGAGATATTGTCGGAAAACACATACAGATAATTAGTGGAGTAATCTTAATCTTCTTTATTGTCATCCTCATCTTCATCCAGTTCATCAAAATGATAATAAACAGCGTCGTATATACGAAGCATTGCATCGATATCACCACAATCTTCAAAGTCCCAATCAATAGCACTCGGATAATCTTCGTTACAATAAAGCGTAATCCTTACATCATCATCTTCTACTTTACAACCAATGCTTGTGATATGAAAGATTATAGGGTCTTCTTCATCCTTCATCATAATCCCATTGCCTTCAACATCGTAACCTATGCAGATTCGCTCCTCACTATTTTCCTTAACATTTTCCTTAACAATCTCTATGATTTCATCAAAAATATTACTTTTGATTTTAGAAATCTTAGAGAAAAAATTTTTGTACTTTCTCTCCACATTTGTGATGTTTGTACTCCATTTAATGGGGCTGGTTAAACTTTATAAAACTTGATAATGAAATTACTCTATCAACTTGTAAACACCTTTACTTACTCTCTCGAATAGATTAGGATTCTTCCTCAAATACATACCCACAGAGTTCTCCGGAGTGACACCACGTGGTTCATAATATCCTCTACTGATTATTCTTTGCGTAATTTCCACATAGTGCAGTGGTCCTCTTTCTTCAGCTAATACCTTAACAATTGCTTCTTCCCAGGTCATAACAAACATTTTTAAGAAATTTACTAATGGAAGTTTCTATAAATTCAATTTATCATAGCGAGTAGTCAGAACCTTATTAAGACCACTGCTAATGTTTTCTGTTTTTACAAATTTAGGAAATTTTTTCTAAATTGTCGAGTGAATTTCATTTTTTTACAAGGGACGATATTATATCTTCCAAAACTCACTCTTTTTTGTCTCGTCTGACAAAAGACGCACATAGGTTTCTAAGGCACGTACAACAGCCTCATCATCGTAATTACATACTAAAGAACTGATGCTGACTTCCTTTACATTTTCACACGCAGTTTGTTCATCATCAGTAAAAATTTTTTCAACGCAAAAAACCAATTTATCAGACTCAATTCTGATAGCAATTAATAAGTACTGAGAGATCTCATCATACAATATACAGTCTTCTTCGTCATACTCCTCATCGTCATAGTCTTCTTCGTCATAATCATCAACATAAATAGGTTCTACATATTCGTCTATAATAAAATCATCCCAATCGACATCTATAGAATCATCGCATAATAGTTCATTAAAGCTATACTCTGAATTGTCTATAATGTTTTTAAAATATTCGGGGAAAGTAAAACCGGGGTTTGAATATGTCTCTTCTGGTGTTATTGCAACAATATATTCCCTGTCGTTTTTTTTAAGCAAATCCTTGATTTGACCGCAAAGTTGTTCGATTTTTTCTTTCATAATCTCGTTTGCGATTCACCTACATCGCGAGGTTTTTTATTAGAGCTTTTTAAGGTTTTGTGCGAGGATCTTGACAAATCGGAATGGCAGTGTCAGGCAGTAAAACCACCATTTAAGATACATTAGGATTGTATATTTGATCTTCACATAGCCACTTACCAAATCCATATTATTGAGAATCCAAAGAGCATACGCTCTCTCGTGATCTTCCTTGAGTGATTTAAAGAATTCTTTCATTGTTAGTAACATCCAGGATGATAAGGAGAAATTAGTAATGTTAAAAACTAGTAAGCAAATATACTAAAAATTAGTGAATTGTTACACAATTTCTCAAAGTTGTTTGGAAATAATTTTGTTCCAACCATAAGAGGTAATGCAACTCAAACTTTTCCATAACCTTTTAACACTAAACTATATAATTCCGATTAATAATAAACAAAAGTGGCGTATGTAGCGAACTATGTAGTTCTCTCATACGCCACCGTTGTCTATTCACAATGCATCTTTGGAAGATGCTTGATTTCAGTGCTTTATTTTCAAAAGATTTATATATCTTTGTACTCGCAGTTAGTTGGCTTAATTACGACCTCTATGTAGTCTTCTATGTAGGATTTCGCAATTTTCGCAAAAACTAACACTGAAAATCAGTCAGTTAAAAATAAAAAGCCTAGTCCTTTGTGAAACGCCTTACAACTTATTATGTCACACTCTTATCTGTGCAATGTGCCAGACTTCTTGATATCAGCACGTCTGTTATCTGTAAAGAGTGAGAATGGGTTTTCGCCCTCGTTAAACTCCTTCTTCATAATCAAATGCACCTTATGGCGTGTTACAGAGAACAAAGGAACATATAAAAATGGCATACGCTGTACTGGAACAACCTGATCCAACACCCAACCGTCGTTACCAAGGATATCAAGAGCCTCGGCCATATTAGAGTTGTTAAGATTGAAGATCTTGTGGCAGTACATAATGGTTACCTTCTGATTCTTAGCACCACCGCGTACATAGATATCGCAATAGGTGGTCTTTGTCTCCTGAGCCGATGCACTGAATGCGCACATAATCAAGAAGAAAGCGATGAATAACTTTTTCATTGTTAGTAGTGTTTTTCTCCGCAACATCTCCACTGCGGTAGTTGTAAAATATGGGAGCGGGAGATGACACAAACCTCTCGGTCTGCATAACGCTCTCACTAATAATTGTCCGTTGATAGTACAAATATACAAAATATTTTACAATTAGAACAATAGTCCAATATTTTTTCTTACATCCATAGTGCAAACATAGCAAAATAGTGCGTAATTGTCACAATTTCCAATAGAGTTTCGAGAGAGTATCTATATAATATTGGTATTGTGGATAATTGTTTGTATATTTGCACGATTATACGCAACATATAAAAAATAATATATTATGGCAGACGAGAAAATTATATTTTCGATGGTTGGTGTGAGCAAGGTGCTTAACAACAACAAGAAAATTTTGAACAACATCTACCTGTCGTTCTTCTACGGTGCGAAGATTGGTATCATCGGTCTTAACGGCTCTGGTAAGTCTACACTTATGAAGATTATCGCAGGTATCGACAAAAGTTTCCAGGGCGAGGTGGTATTCTCTCCTGGCTACAGCGTAGGTTACCTCGAGCAGGAGCCACAACTCGACCCTACAAAGACCGTTAAGGAGATTGTAGAGGAGGGTGCTGCATCTACAGTAGCACTTCTCAAGGAGTACGAGGAGATCAATATGAAACTATGCGAGCCTATGGACGACGACGAGATGGCACGTCTTGTAGAGCGTCAGGGCGAACTATACGAGAAGATTGACCAGGTTAACGGTTGGGAACTTGACAGTGTATTGGAGCGCGCTATGGATGCCTTGCGTTGTCCAGATCCAGATCAGAGTGTAGCAGTGCTTTCAGGTGGTGAGCGTCGTCGTGTGGCGTTGTGCCGTTTGTTGCTACAGCAACCTGACGTTCTTCTTCTCGATGAGCCTACCAACCACCTTGATGCCGAGAGTATCGACTGGTTGGAGCAACACCTTCAGCAGTACAAGGGTACTGTTATCGCTGTAACCCACGACCGTTATTTCTTGGATAACGTAGCGGGTTGGATCTTGGAACTTGACCGAGGAGAGGGTATTCCTTGGAAGGGTAACTACTCTGGTTGGTTGGAGCAGAAGACTCAGCGTATGGCGATGGAGGAGAAGCAGGAGAGCAAGCGTCGCAAGACTCTCGAGCGCGAGTTGGAGTGGGTGCGTATGTCACCATCTGGTCGTCACGCCAAGTCAAAGGCTCGTCTTTCAGCATATGATAAGATGATGAATGCTGATACCAAGGAGCGCGAGGAGAAACTCGAGATTTACATCCCTAACGGTCCACGTTTGGGTGATCTTGTTATCGAGGCGCAGGGTGTAACCAAAGCCTTTGGCGACCGCGTGTTGTACGAAAATCTTGAGTTCTCGCTACCACCAGCAGGTATCGTAGGTGTTATCGGTGCTAACGGTACTGGTAAGACCACCCTATTCCGTATGATTATGGGCTTGGAGGAGCCTACATCTGGTAGTTTCCGCGTAGGTCCTACAGTTAAGTTGGCATACGTCGATCAGCAACATAAGTCTATCGACCCAGAGAAGACCGTATACGAGGTGATCTCTCAGAACTCTGACCTTATCCAGTTGGGCAACCGTCAGGTTAATGCTCGCGCATACGTTGGTCGTTTCAACTTCAACGGTGCAGACCAGGAGAAGAAGTGTGGTGTATTGTCTGGTGGTGAGCGTAACCGTCTCCACCTTGCTCTCGCACTCAAGGAGCAGGGTAACGTATTGCTTCTCGATGAGCCTACCAACGACATCGACGTTAACACACTCCGCGCGTTGGAGGAAGGTTTGGAGAACTTCGCAGGCTGTGCTGTGGTTATCTCGCACGACCGTTGGTTCTTGGATCGTATCGCAACCCACATTCTATCGTTCGAGGGCGACTCTAAGGTTGTATTCTACGAGGGTACATACTCGGAGTATGAGGCTTGGAAGAAGGCTCAGGGCGAAGACACTACCCCAAAGCGTGTTAAGTACAAGAAACTTTTGGCAGAGCAGTAATATATGGCACAGAAACCATCTATTCCAAAGGGTACGCGCGACTTCTCTCCAGAGGAGATGATGCGTCGTACATATATCTTCGACACCATTAAGAGTGTCTTCCGTCTCTTTGGCTATGCGCCACTCGAGACACCATCTATGGAGAATCTATCTACCCTTCTTGGCAAGTATGGCGAGGAGGGAGATAAACTTCTCTTCAAGATTCTAAACTCTGGCGACTACGGTGCAAAACTCTCAGATGAGGAGTTGCGTCAGGCATCAAAGATTTGCGAGAAGGGTCTACGCTACGACCTCACAGTGCCTTTTGCGCGCTATGTCGTACAGCACCAGAATGAGATTGTATTCCCATTCAAGCGTTACCAGATACAGCCAGTATGGCGTGCTGACCGCCCACAGAAGGGTCGCTACCGCGAGTTTTACCAGTGTGACGTAGATGTTATCGGCTCGAAGTCGTTGCTTTCGGAGGTGGAGTTGGTAGATATCGTAGCCCGCGTATTCTCAAAACTTGGCATCTCGGTAACTCTCAAGATGAACAACCGTAAAATCTTGTTCGGCATCGCAGAGTCTATCGGTCACGCTGACAAGATGATTGATATCACTGTTGCTATCGATAAACTCGACAAGATTGGTTTGGACAACGTGAAGAACGAGTTGCGTGAGCGTGGCATCGACGATGAGGCTATCGCAAAACTTCAACCTATCCTTGAGTTAAGCGGCACTAACGATGAGAAACTATGCAAATTAAGTGATGTTATCGGTGCATCGGAGACAGGTATGGTAGGTATCGAGGAAATGCGCACAATATTCGACAACGTAAAGAAGTTAGGCATCGCCCTTACTCCAGAACTTGACCTATCGTTGGCGCGTGGTTTGAACTACTACACAGGTGCAATCTTCGAGGTTAAAGCCAACGACTATCAGATTGGTTCAATATCAGGTGGTGGTCGCTACGACGACCTTACTGGTATCTTTGGTATGTCAGGTATGTCGGGCGTGGGCATCTCATTTGGTGCAGACCGCATCTACGATGTTATGCTCGGTCTAAACCTCTTCCCAGAGGAGTTGGCTTGCTCTACCAAGGTCTTGTTTGTAAACCTTGGCGAGGCAGAGCAGGAGGCATCTATGCGTTTGATATCAGAGTTGCGTAACAACGATATTCCAGCAGAGATATACCCCGAGACATCAAAGATGAAGAAGCAGATGGAGTACGCCAACCGTCGCGGTATTCCATACGTTGTCATCATCGGTTCTAACGAGCTTGAGCAAGGCATTGCTACTGTCAAGAATATGCGCTCTGGCGAGCAGTCAGAGGTAGCATTTGGCGATATCGTATCGGCATTGCAATAAACTGATACAACGGATGAAACGACTTCTTATATCACTTGTTGCTGTAGTTGTATGTTGTACCACTCTATCGGCACAGCAATCGAAGCGACAACTGATTAAGAAGTTAAACTCGGTCTACGAACTTATAGACCAATACTATGTGGAGGATACGCCTCTTGAGCCACTGGTTGAAGAGGCTATCCGTGCCACATTAAAGGCTCTTGATCCCCACACCCAATATCTCACAAAAGAGGAGATGGCGACATCCAAACGCCACCTTCGAAGTGAGGATATCCAACACCGCCCTATCGTAGCATTTCGCACAGATAGTATAGGCTACATCTCTATTTCGGCATTCACAAAGACTTTGGCATCGGAGTTCTACACCGCCTACACCTCGTTGGACGATGTAAACAGCATCATTATCGACTTGAGGAACAATGGTGGGGGTTATTTCACATCTGCCATAGATCTAACATCGTTATTTCTTTCAAAGGGCGATGTTATGCTAATCACAGAGAATAAGCGACGCGAGATAGTCTACGATTGTAGTCGAGACGGCATACTCAAGGATGTACCACTTGTTGTACTTATAAACGAGAACACTGCTTCGGCAAGCGAGATATTCGCAGGAGCAATACAAGACCACGACAGAGGCGTTATCGTGGGTCGTACAAGTTATGGCAAGGGTTTGATTCAGAAGAATATCGAGTATAGAGATGGTTCAGGTATGCATATTACTACTGCGCGATACAAGACTCCATCGGGTCGCCCTATACAGCGACCATACACTATGGGTTGTGGCGATGCCTACCGTAGCGACTCGACTCGCTTTATGCATCCCGACTCGATACATCGTGCCGATAGTCTAAAGTTTAAAACCCTAAAACTCGGTCGTGAGGTATACGCAAGTGGAGGTATAACACCCGATGTCTACATACCTATCGCGACTATACAACCATCAGCAAATGTGGTAAGTAGCATCAATAGTGGCGTTGCAAAGCAAAGTGTTGAGGAGTTTCTCGGCACTATATCCATAGAGGAGATTAAGGCACACTACCCTACGATGTATGAGTTTGGCAATGGTTACGAGACAAGTGCATTGCTATGGGATATATTTTACGGCAAGGTCGACTACTCTTGTAGCGTCATAACCGACATAGACCGCAACTACATTGAGTCTGTATTACTCGCCACACTTGCCGAGCAGGTATACGGTATCGAGGCGCGTTATTATATATATATAAGTAAATCTGACCATATGGCACAGCGAGCCATATCCATCGCAACAAGTAGTGAAAGCGTTGCATCTATTTTGGAATAATAGATAAAATTATAGGTAAAATCACACAAAATTGTTGGAAGATTAGGAAATTTTACCTATCTTCGTATAAACAAAACTTTGAAAACCTATATATCAACGATAAAACTACTACTGCAATGGCTTCAGATTATGTACCACGCCACGATAATGAAGATGCTGGCGAACATATTTGCTCAAAGGTTGTACGCGCTGGCAAGCGTACCTACTTTATTGATGTCAAGGCAACACGCGCCGATGACTACTTTCTAACCATCACCGAGTCGCGCAAGAGAGTGAATGCTGATGGTTCGGCGACATACTCGCGCCACCAGATATACCTCTACAAGGAGGACTTTGCAAAGGTGGTGGAGGGTATTACCGAGATGGTAAACTTTGTTAAGGAGCATAAGCCCGAATATTTTGAGAATACAACTCAAGATGAATAGAGGCTTTTAAGAAGTATCAATGGCGTGTCTAAAATTTTAGGCACGCCTTTTTTATAAATTGGGTAAGCATCCGATAATTTAAGGGATGTTCTATAAATTAGTAAATTAAGTTTAACAATAGGAGGTTGTATTTTATCTTTCGGTTGCTTTTGTGCCTATTTCGACATCTTCCTTATCTTTACTCGGTTACAATGCTCGCATTGCGCCCTCATAAGAGATAAT
>JAGCKG010000051.1 GCA_017647625.1 Alistipes sp.
GTCATAACTAAGAATAGTGACGATAATGTTAAAAGGCGTTTCATCTATAATATTTTTTAATTAACTTTGCAAAGTTAAACAAAATTATTGCAATGCAACTATTTTATGCACCCGAAATTTCACTTCCTTGCTACACTCTTGGCGAGGAGGAGTCGAAACACTGCATCCGCGTACTAAGAATGAAGTGTGGCGATGAACTACACATCACCGACGGCAAAGGCAATATGTATCGCTGTAAAGTATTGAGTGACAACCCAAAACGATGCACAGTAGAGGTAGTAGAGACCACCCCAAACTATGAGCCTTTAACCTATAATCTCGTTATGGCGGTAGCACCAACAAAGAATATCGACCGTTTTGAATGGTTTTTGGAAAAGGCGACCGAAGTGGGCATCTCGGAGGTATATCCCCTACTCTCGGAGCATAGTGAGCGTAAAGAGATTAAGCAGGAGCGCGAGGAGAAGGTTATAACCTCTGCCGTAAAGCAGTCGCTTAAGGCCTACCATCCCGTTCTTCATCCTATGACACGCTTTAAGGATATAGTCACTATGCCTTTCGAGGGCGATAAGTTTATTGCACACTGCGATAGCACGGTTGGCGAGCGCGAATATTTGGGGTCATTGCTAAATAAAGGGGCTAACACCCTAATTTTAATCGGTCCAGAGGGTGATTTTTCCAAAGAAGAGATTATCTTTGCAATTGATAATGGGTTTAAGCCTATTACCTTGGGACGTGAGCGACTACGCACCGAGACTGCAGCAGTAGTTGCTACGGTGGTAGTATCAACTATTAACAAACTATAACTCAACACCTAACGAGAGATTTACGCACTATCGAAACATAATCTCTCGACAACGATGAAGAAATTTAGGGAGGTTCTATAAATTAGGTCAAGTTGATTTTGTTGGATATTTCGAACAGATTTCTTATCTCTTTCGAGGGCGCTATGCGAGCATTGTAACCGAGTAAAGATAAGGAAGATGTCGAAATAGGCACAAAAGCAACCGAAATAGAATTTCCCAAACAACGAAAACTTTTATACTAATTTATAGAACATCACTTAATTTACTAATTTATAGAACATCCCTTTACTAATTTATAGAACAATGCTGTTTTACATTCTATTGGCGGCTATTGCCATTATTGCGGCAATATTTCTAACCCCACTACGCCAAAAGGTGTGGGTCACAACGGGCATTATCGCCGCGTTGTCCGTTGCCGCCACGACACTTGCCATCAAGGCACTAATTGAGGGTCGCATCGTTCTCGCAACCTTCACAACATCCCTATTTGGAGCGGAGAGTTTCGCTGTAGACAAACTATCGGCACTCTTCCTAATCATCATCTCGATAGCCTCTATCACGACGGTGCTATACTCGCGTGGCTATCTTAAGGGCTACTTGGAGCGTTATGCCGAGGCGCACATATCGATGCACTACACTGCGCTAACGATACTTGTTGCCTCGATGATGTTTGTGGTAATGTCGAGCGGTGGTTTCTCGTTCCTCTTTGCGTGGGAGCTTATGACCATAGCCTCGTTTATCCTTATCCCATTCGAGGCGGAGCGTCAGAACACTCGTCGTTCTGCGCTTAACTACTTGGTGATGATGCACATCGGTTTTATATTCCTTGTTATAGGTTTTGTGCTATGTGCCAATGTCACTGGTTCAGCAAACTTTACCGCTATTGTCGAATACTTCAAGGTAGCAAAGCCATTGCCACTCTTTATCATTCTATTCATTGGCTTTGGTATGAAGGCTGGTCTCTTCCCTATGCACATCTGGCTTCCAGAGGCGCACCCAGCAGCACCATCACATATCTCTGCCATTATGTCGGGCGTGATGATTAAGACTGGTGTCTACGGCATTATGCGTCTTATGCAGGCTATCGACCACAATACAGAATTACTCTATACCATAGGTCTTATCGTGCTGTTGTCGGGTATTGTGACAGGTCTTTGGGGTATCATCCTCGCGGCTATGCAGAACGACATCAAGCGTCTGTTGGCATACTCAAGTATCGAGAATGTCGGTGTTATCCTTATTGGTTTGGGTATCGCTGCCGTAGGTCACGCTGCAGGTAGCGGTCTTATCGGTATGTGTGGTATGTGTGGTGCGTTGTTGCACACCGTAAACCACTCACTCTTTAAGACTATCCTCTTCCTAAACGCGGGTAACATCTACTCAAAGTTACATACCACGTCGATGAACGAAATGGGAGGTTTGGCGAAATATATGCCTATCACCGCCATTATCACACTCTTCGGTGCTGTGGCAATCTGCGCTCTACCACCACTCAACGGCTTTATCTCCGAGTTGCTTATATATATAGGAATGTTCAACGGTGTAAGCGATGGTCACGAGGTATTGTACTCCGTAGCGGGTATTATCGCATTGTCGCTTATCGGAGGTATCGCGGTGTTGGTATTTACAAAACTCTTTGGTGTGGTATTCCTTGGCTCTCCACGCTCGACACACGTTGCCGAGAGTAGCGAGGTTGATAACCTACGCATCGGTGCTATGGCTATCCCTGCCACATTGATACTCTTCATCGGTCTATTCCCTCAGTTCGCCATCCGTCCTATTGCCATCGTTGCAGAGGCTATTACGGGTGCCGACAAGAGCATCGCTGTAAACCACTTCGAGCCTACGCTTAAGGCGTTGAGTGCATCTATATGGGTGCTTATTGCAATCGTATTGCTTCTATACGCTTTGAAGCACAAGTTGCAGAGCAAGCGTAAGATTGAGCAGGGTCCAACGTGGGGTTGTGGTTTCACAGCACCAAATGCCCGTATGCAGTACACTGGCGAGTCATTCTCCGAGGGTTTGGAGAGCATTGGTCGCCCACTTATGAAGAACACGGTGGATGGTCGCGCGGTGGAGAAGGGCGAGATATTCCCTCTTGCACATAAGTATCGTGTTCGCCATAGCGACAAGGTAGACTCGTTGCTTGGTCAGTGGTGGGTACAACTTATGCACCGCATCAACGAGTATGTTATGCGCCTGCGCACAGGTCGTGTAAACAACTACATCACCTACGCCTTGGCCCTCTTTGTTCTTGTACTAATTTTGAGCCTTGTAGGTATTCTATAACTTCTAACCCAAGAGATTATGTTAGTAAAACTACTAAATACACTTGTTATGATTGCCGTTGCGCTCTCGATTACGGGAGTCATCAACCGCACCAGAGCATTGTGCGCGGGACGCAAGGGCATACGCTTCTTCCAGCATATCTACAATGTGCATCTACAATTAAGAAAGGGTTCGGTCTACTCCACTACCACGACTGCGCTATTCCGCATCGCGCCTACGGTATATCTCGGAGCAACACTCCTCGCCTTTCTCTTTATCCCTGTTGCCAACCTTGAGCCTATGCTCTCGTTCCACGGCGACATCATCTTCGTGGCCTATCTGTTGGCATTATCGCGCGTTGCTATCATCCTCGCTGCGATGGATACGGGTAGTTCGTTCGAGGGTATGGGTGCTGCCCGCGAGGCACTGTATGGCGCACTCGTAGAGCCTGCACTTATGATGGGTATGGCAACATTAGCCCTCTTCTGCGGTTACTCGTCGTTTGCCGATATCTTCTCAATGGCGCAGGAGATGAGCGTTAACATCACCGTTGTGATGTTGCTTGTGGCGTATGTCTTCGGTGTCATTATGGTTATTGAGAGTGGTCGCGTGCCAGTAGATGACCCTAAAACACACCTTGAGCTTACGATGATACACGAGGTTATGTGTCTCGACTACTCGGGCGTTGATATGGCATTGATACATATCGCTACTTGGCTCAAGAATGCAATCTTTGCCGTAATCGCAGCCAATGCCGTAGCAGTAATCTTCTCCTTCAACTGGTGGTTTGCAGCACCTTTGGCAGTCTTGGCTACGGGTATCACCATCGGTGTTGTGGAGTCGTTCCGCGCCCGCAACAAACTATCGCGCAACACCACCTTCATCCTCACTATTGTGGCGATGTCGGCACTTGTGCTACTCACAGGTTTCCTACTAATCCAAAACATCGAAATCTAATAGCCTAACTATGATACTATCTCTAATAATACTATATGTGTTAACGCTCATCTATCTCGCGATAGCTGACCGTTTCCGCAACCACACAACCATTCTTGCCTTGCAGGGATTGTTGTTATTTGGTATCGCCATAGCGCGCCTACACGAGTTCCACCCAGTGGAGATGTCGTTCATCATTGCTGAGACCTTGATTTTCAAGGCTATCGTCATCCCAGCAATCCTTATGCGTGTGATACGTCTCACGAAGATTAACCGCATACACTCCAGTTCGTCGCAGTTTGGAGCCTTGGTGATGTCTATCGTGGCACTTGTGGCAAGTTGTACCATCACATACTATATGGCAGACCAGCGTACCGATATGATATTCTTCGGTGTGGCACTCTACGCCCTCCTTTCAGGACTTATCCTTATCGTTATGCGTAAGCGAATTTTTGCACACCTTATCGGTTTCTTGGTTATCGAGAATGGAGTATTCCTCTTCTCTATGGCTATCGGTGTTGAGTTGCCTATGCTTATCAACCTTGCCATTATGCTCGATATCTTGATTTCGATACTCATCCTCGGTATGTTCCTTCGCCGTATGGACGACGATATTCACACCGATGAGACAGATGCTCTAACCTCTATTAAAGATTAACACTATGGAAATGATAATATTTATCCTCGTATCGCTAATCTTTGCTATAGCACCACTCTTGGTTAAGAGCGAGCGTGCTACACGCATCTTGGCAGGTTGCTTCTTCCTTACACAGGTCGTAGGCATAGCGTTAATCATCGCACTAAAGCATACCGACGTGGTTATGCTCTCGATATTCCGCACCGACACTCTCGCAGTACTATTCCATATACTTATGACTGCGGTGCTTGGCTTTGCACTTATACACTCGTCATCCTACCTTAAGGCAGAGGGTGTCACAACACGCTCATATAAGGCATACTACACTCTCCTTATGTTGCTTGCTGTGGCTATCACTTGCGTCTACTACTCGGATAACGTAGCAATGACTTGGGTATTCTTGGAGCTTACGACTATCTGCTCGGCAGGTATCATCTACCACCGCGAGTTCAAACTCTCGTTGGAGGCTACTTGGAAGTATATCTTTGTCTGCTCTACAGGTATTGCAATGGCATACCTCGGCATCTTGCTACTCTCGACTGTTGCCGAGCACGGCGCACTCGACTACACAGCCCTTAAGGCTGTTATCGCCAACGGTAACCCACTATATTTGAAGGTGGCATTCTTGCTAATGATCGTTGGTTATAGTTGTAAGATGGAGATCTTCCCACTCTACACTGTAGGCGTGGATGCCAACTACGCAGCACCTGCTCCAGCATCGGCATTTATCTCTACAGCATTGGTAAACGCAGGTTTTGTCTCTATCTACCGTATTTACGATCTCTACGCTGTTACGGGAGAGGTCTTTGAGTGGGCGCGCCACACGTTGATACTTATCGGTATCCTATCATTGGCAGTAGGTGCTATGTTCCTACGTCGTACCAACAACTACAAACGCTTCTTGTCGTACTCTACCGTTGAGAATATGGGTATAGTAATTATCGGTATGGGTATTGGTGGCGTGGCTCTATGGGCAGCCGTTCTTCACGTCGTATGCCACACCTTTGTCAAGAGTTCGATGTTCTTCCAAGTGGGTATTATGCGACATATCTACGATAGTTACAGCATCAACCGTATTGGTAACTATATGAGCATCAACCGCGTGGGTGCTATAGGTTTTATCCTCGGCACATTGGTATTGCTTGCCTTCCCACCATCGCCACTCTTCCTCTCGGAGGTTATGATCTTCTCGGAGATTATCTCTGTAGGTAGTTGGTGGTTGCTTGTGGCTATGTTGTTGCTTATGTGCGTTGTTATCTACTCTATTTGGAGTCGCACACTACGTCTCGGCTACCACTCTAATCAGGATGAGTTGCACCTCTCGGAGGTAAACCGTCGCCTCTCATACTCGGCAGCGGTACTCCTTGTTGTGGCTATTGCGATAGGTATTTGGATGCCAGCACCACTTCGAAGTGCTATTGATGTAATTGTAAATATCGGATAATAGTATGAAACTCTACTATATAACAAATAACACCTCTTCGGCTGTTGCTATCAGCGACATCCCCGTTGTGGAGTATGTAGACCTATACAACGACCTTAAGGAGCGTATGAAAGATGTACGCTACCACGTTGGTCACTACTTCGCTACCGAGATTGAGAATGGTCTTAAATTCTACCTTATCCTACTCGACGATATGAGCGGTGAGGTATATATCACCTCGTTTGTGCCAGACTACTACACACAGGGTCTTGCATCACTTACTGCCGTACATCAGCAGTTCCACCCCTTCGAGCGTGAGATACACGAACTATATGGCGTTCCTTTCGACAACCACCCTTGGCTTAAGCCTTTGCGCTTCCCATTCGACCGTCGCAACCGCGAGTCAACGATGGATAGTTATCCATTCTACACTATCGAGGGAGAGGAACTTCACGAGGTTAACGTAGGTCCTATCCACGCAGGTATCATCGAACCGGGTGCCTTCCGCTTTATCTGCGATGGCGAGCAGGTGTTACACCTTGAGATTGCCCTCGGCTATCAGCATCGTGGCGTTGAGAGCGAGATGGTACGCAACCAGAACCGCTTGCGTCAGACCCTTATCGCAGAGTCTGTGGCTGGCGATACGGCTGTAGGTCACGCAACAGCATATGCCGAACTTTTGGAGAAACTTACAACGGTAGATATTGGCGACGATTTGCGCTTGGAGCGTTTGGTGGCTATCGAGTTGGAGCGCATCGCTATGCACCTTGCCGACACTGGCGCATTGGGTACAGATATCGCATTCCAGCTCTATCAGGTTGTGTGCGAGGCACTGCGTACCGTCACTATCAACACCTCGCAGGCGTGGTGTGGTAACCGCTTCGGCAAGAGCCTTATCCGCCCATTTGGTAGCAACCACCCTCTCACCGAGGAGAAGGTTGCCCTCATTAGAAAGAATATCGCAGATGTACGTCGTCGCTATAACGAACTACGCACCGATATCCTTGAGTCGCACACCCTACTTGCCCGCTTCGAGCAGTGCGGTCTTGTACCAAAGGAGGAGATGGAGCGTATCGGTGGCGTTGGTCAGGCAGCACGCGCAAGTGGTGTTGTACGCGACATCCGCACCACACACCCTTCAGGTTACTACGCTGTAGGCATCAGCCATATGCCAGTTATTAAGGGCGATGGCGATGTTATGTCGCGTCTTGCAACACGCTTGGATGAGGTTTTGCAGAGTGCCGACTACATCGAGAAGGTGCTTTCAACCTATAAGCCATCAGGCAATATCCCTGCGCCTAACTACGAGCCTGCGCTTCAAGGCGAGGCGTTGTCATTCTCGTTAATTGAGGGCTGGCGTGGTGAGATATGCCACGTTGCGCTAACCGACAAGGAGGGTAACATCGCAAAGTATAAGATTAAGGATCCAAGTGTTCACAACTGGCTCGGTCTCGCTATTGCCGTACGCTCTGAGGGCATCTCGGACTTCCCTATCAACAACAAGAGTTTTAACCTGTCGTACTGCGGTCACGACCTATAATATTGCAGACTATGTTTTTTGGAAAAGCAAAGATACTACGCAGCCACGGCTGGCAATATATTCCCGATTTGGATGCTGTGACCCTCACAGAGGAGTTTCGTGGTTTCCCGCTACTCACCGACTCTAAAGATAAGAGCGATATAGAGCGTGCAGCAAAGATATGCCCTACTTCGGCTATCACCACAGCACCATTTACCCTCGATATGGGCAAGTGTCTCTTCTGTGGCGAGTGCCAGAAGTGCGCACCTAATAATATCAAGTTCACCAACGAACACCGCCTTGCTGCCACACGTCGCGAGGACTTGGTTGTCAAGGCTGGACAGACCGCACCTAAGTTCGACACCTCGGTTATACGTCCCGAGATTGCCAAGTACTTCGGCAAGGCGTTGCAACTACGCGAGGTATCGGCTGGTGGCGACTGCTCGGTGGAGATGGAGCTTAACGCTACGGGCAACGTAAACTTCGACTTCGGTCGCTACGGTGTAGGTTTCACCGCCTCACCACGCCACGCCGATGGTCTTGTGCTTACTGGTCCTATCAGTGCGAATATGGCAGAGGCGTTGGATATATGCTACAACTCTATTGCCGAGCCAAAGATTTTGGTTGTTGCAGGCTCCGAGGCTGTGTCGGGAGGTTTGTATGCCGACAGCCCTGCTGTGGACCGTAAGTTCTTAGATAAGTACCACGTTGACCTATGGCTACCTGGCGCACCTACACATCCACTATGCTTTATCGATGGCATCACACGCCTTCGTGCAAAGCAAAAGAAGTAGATTTTATCACAGAATTACAAATTATTTATACATTTGCAACGAGAAACTAATAAATACTTAAATATATGAATGCTATTGTAAAAAATGATTTTCAGTTTGAGGGACAGAAGGGTCACTATGTAGGTAAGGTACGCGATGTATATAACATCAACGACGACTACCTTGTAATGGTGGTATCTGACCGTATCTCTGCATTCGACGTAGTACTCCCTAAGGGTATTCCTTTCAAGGGTCAGGTGCTTAACCAGATTGCAGCCAAGTTCCTTGATGCTACAACAGATATCCTTCCAAACTGGAAGATCGCTGTGCCAGATCCAATGGTTACTATGGGTCACCGTTGCGAGCCTTATAAGGTTGAGATGGTTATCCGTGGCTACCTCTCTGGTCACGCCTGGAGAGAGTATAAGGCTGGCAAGCGCACCATCTGCGGTGTTGCTATGCCTGATGGTATGGTGGAGAATCAGAAGTTCCCAGAGCCTATCATCACCCCTACTACCAAGGCTGATGAGGGTCACGACGAGGATATATCGAAGGAGGAGATTATCGCACAGGGTCTTGTATCACGCGAGGAGTACGAGCAGTTGGAGGCATACACACGTGCTATCTTCCAGCGCGGTACCGAGATTGCCGAGAAGATGGGTCTTATCCTTGTAGATACAAAGTATGAGTTCGGTAAGAAGAATGGTGTTATCTACCTTATGGATGAGATTCACACCCCAGACTCATCTCGCTACTTCTATAAGGAGGGCTACGAGGAGCGTCTTGCTAATGGCGAGAAGCAGAAGCAGTTGTCGAAAGAGTTCGTTCGCGAGTGGTTGATGGAGAATGGCTTCCAGGGTCAGGAGGGTCAGCAGGTGCCAGATATGACTCCAGAGGTTGTTGCAGGCATCACCGAGCGTTATATCGAGTTGTACGAGGCTGTTACTGGCGAGAAGTTCGTTCGTGCCGAGGCCGAGGACATCGAGGCACGCATCGAGAAGAATGTTTCGGAGTATTTGAAGACTTTGTAATCAACGATACAGCGAATAGAAATAGGCGAACCAATGGTTCGCCTATTTCTATTTATAACTGAAAGGTAAAAAGTGAAAACTGAAAAGTATGGTGCGCTTCGCGCGAGAGGTTGATTACTGCGCCTGATACCAAAGGGTAGAAAGAGGCAGAAAAGGGCTTAAAGGGGAATCTTGATACAAATAACCCTTTAGGCCCTTATCAAAAAAGGCAACGCCTTTTTGCGCAGAAGATGGGGATGCTGGGGAGTATGGGTAGAGTGGGGATTATGGGGAAGCGCGAGCATCATTAAACTACAATGCAATGCAAAGCGCAGAATAGCGACAACGCAGACTAACGCACGACCTCATCCCCACGATCCCCAGAATACCCAGTTTCCCCA
>JAGCKG010000052.1 GCA_017647625.1 Alistipes sp.
CACTGCAAAGGTAGTAAATATTTTTCATTCTGCAAATTTTTATATCATTTTTTATATTTTTTTCACTTCCTCTATGGTTGAAAATTGGATTGTTTATGTTTGCTACCTGTGTTTGTACACTATTTAGATGTGAATAAATATGCACCTATAAATCATTGTGTAATAGTGTGTTATATAGGGTGTAATATCCGCTATATTTCTATTATTCGCGCGGTAATAATGCTATTTATGCAATGTGTCATGTTTTTCACTTTTATCCCTTTATTTTGTGGTTATCAGTGTGTTAGGATGCGTAATTTTTATTGTGCTGTATAGTTTTATTTCATTCTTTTTATTACCTTTGTTTGCAAATATTGTAATTTGTTTGTACAAAACCACTCAATTTTTAGGCTTATGTTACGCTACAAAAACGGTAGAGTTTCTATGGTTGTTCTCCTTGATAAAAGGAGGTCAACCCCAGAGGGTAAATATCCTGTGAGAATAAGAGTTTGCTATATGCGCAGCTCCAAATATTACACCCTCGGCAAAGTTCTTTCAGAGGATGAATGGGCGAAATTACCCACATCGAGACTGCGCCAAATGGTAGAGATTAGGGAGGATATAGAGGCGAGTTTTAACCTCATAAAGCAGTATGTCAGGGCACTTACTAATGAGGGCGACTTCTCCTTTACGGCTCTAAATCTGCGCTTGCGTGGAGCGTCAATAACGACCATTAATAAGGCGTTAAATGCTCGTATAGAGGAATATAGGAGCAATAAAAGGTACGGTAGTATGCAGATGGCTCAGTGCGCACTCCGAACCTTTGAACGCTTCGCAGGAGATAGCATCCCCTTTGCAACTGTTACCCCTCAATGGCTCCGCAAATACGAGCAACACGAAAGAGATAGAGGACTTCGACAGACAACTATATCCATGCACTTGCGTCAGCTACGCACAGCCTTTAATGAGGCAAAGAAACTGGGCATTATAAAGCCGTCGGCAGACCCCTTTGCAGCAGGGCAATATACCATACAAAATGGGGAGGGTAGAAAGCTCGCTTTGACCCTTGCTCAGATTAAAATGTTTGCACATTATAGCGGAAATGCCACTTTAGAGCATTATCGTGACCTTTGGATGTTCATATACCAGTGCAACGGTATTAACATTGCAGACCTCATAAGATTGCGATTTTGCAACATTAAGGATGGGGAGATTTGCTATGTTCGTCAAAAGACTCGCAACACCACAAAGACCATAAAAGAGATTAGAGCAGTCATCACTCCTATGATGCAAGAGATTATCGACAAGTGGGGCAACCCCTACGATGAAAATGCTTACATCTTCCCTGTACTACAAGGTGACGAAACAGAGTTAGAAAAGGATTACAGGTGTCAAACATTTATTACGCTGATGAACCACTATACTAAGAAGCTCGGTAAGCTCCTTGGCATAGGAAACATCACCACCTACACTGCTCGACACTCTTTCGCTACGGTGCTAAAGCGTTCAGGTGCAAACATAGCCTACATATCCGAGAGCTTAGGACATAGTAACCTCAAGATTACGGAGAACTACCTCGCATCGTTTGAGAGGGAGGAGCGAGAGAAAAATGCGCTGCTACTTACAAATTTCGATTGATTATTGCACACTATCCCCGAAAACTCTATCTTTGCACCTGTTAAGATTTTCTCCAAACATCTTACGCTTCCCCTGCACCGCCCATTTACAACCGCTACTCTGGTGCAGGGGTTTCTTGTATCTATCCCCGAACATACGCATACCTAACCGATATTACGCTCTAATGTTTTAATTATGGCGATTTCGCCACAATTAAAGATAAGGCGGGACAAAATGTCACGGTTTGTGGGTATAGTACCTTTTTCGTGATGCCGCGCAAATGGTCATAAGGTCGAATGTGCCTAAAGAGAAAACACCCAAATCGAGCCTATCTTTTTGTCAATAGGTCGAAATGGGTGCCTTGATTAGTGCTGGCTATATCTTAGTTGTTGTATATGAGATATACAACTATAAATGCAATAAGAGCAAAAACCAATATTAGCCAACCACATCCTTTGGTGTCAAACTTGCTCTCTGGAATATTAGATCCAGCCTCCTGTGTGTTACTTGCATCCCCTCTGCGCATTGCGCGCACATCATTACACATACCCCAAACCTTGAAGAATAGGATAATTTGCAATACTCCAGCAACTACGCTTACAAGTGAAATGATAATTGATAGTGTTTCCATAGTGTTTGTTTTATTGGTAAGTTATTTGTTTACTTATTTGCTCACTTTATAGCCTACTTTTGTGGCTCAATATTAAATCCTATCGGCTTGCGTGGTGGCTCTGCCTGTTGAGGCTTAACCGAGAGAGCTGCGATAGCAAGGTAGATGTTATCTATCTCTTTGCGCATATCCTCGGATAGGTCGTTTATAGCCTCCATATTGTCCTCATCATTGCGCTCCAATAGTGCTAATTTTGCCCTTATAGCCTCTATCTCTGCCGTTACGGTGGTTGTGGTGGCTATGTAGTTGCGCATCGCTACAAAGGCACGCATAATGGCTCTATTTGCATGGATAGCGGTATTACTACGCAGTACACTCGACAGCATAGCAACGCCTATCTCTGTGAAAGCAAATGGTGGGTATTTGGGATATTTACCCCTGCCGTCTGTTTCTAACATCACAATTTGTGACCTTAGACGAGATTTCAACTCTGCATATTCATCCTCCGAGAGTTCAAACATAAAATCCTCGCCCTCAAATCGCTCTATATTACGCCTAACGGCTTGCTTCAAGGCTCTTGTTTCCACTTGGTATATCTGAGCAAGGTCAAAGTCCAGCATTACCCTCTGTCCCCTTATCTCATAAATCTTGTTTTGTATAGGCTGTAGTTCCATAGTGGTAGCGTGTTATAGAGTGTTTGCAAACTCTTTCAGCGCATCCGAGCTATCAAAGGTATATGTGTTACCCTTGTGGCGCACAAAGGCTGTAAAGTCATCGGAACGCTCGAAGAAGTCACCCACCTCGCAACCTACCGCCTCGGCTATGCGCTCTAATACCTGTACAGAGGGATTGCCGTTGATGTGTTGGCTCAGGCCTATTGCTGTTATACCCATTTTCTCGGCTACATCTTTGGCCGATACTCCCCTTGCTTTCAATACTCTTTTAATGTCCATAAGCTGCTCTAATTTGGTTTACTGGTGCAAATATAGTGATAACTTTAATAATTTTTGCACAAATGTAGTAAAAACTTTAAGAAATATTTGCAAAATTAAATATTTCACTTTATCTTTGCAGTACAAAATTAAAGTTAACACTTACAACTATGACAACTTACTTTTCTACTATTCGCGAGATCGTGCTTTCAAAGGCTTCAAAAGATGCTAAGATAAAGAAGCTACAAGATGACCTAAAGTGTAGTCGCTATGAGGCGAACCACTACTATCAGCTTGTTATGCACTGCGAGGGCGGCAATGGCAAAGACCTACCCAGTGCACCAAAGAGCTTCACAATGGGCATAGAG
>JAGCKG010000053.1 GCA_017647625.1 Alistipes sp.
CAAGAGTGTAGCAAGGAAGTGAAATTTCGGGTGCATAAAATAGTTGCATTGCAATAATTTTGTTTAACTTTGCAAAGTTAATTAAAAAATATTATAGATGAAACGCCTTTTAACATTATCGTCACTATTCTTAGTTATGACATTCACACTTTCTTGTGGCTCAGACATCGTTGGTGATACACGCAACCCTCTTCTCGAGGAGTGGACAACGGAGTTTGGTGTTCCACCATTCGATGAGATTCGCACAGAGCATTTCGCTCCAGCATTCGAGGAGGCTATGAAGATGCACAACGCAGAGATACAGGCTATTGTGGAGTGCGAAGAGGAGCCTACATTCGAGAATGTAATTCTTGCGATGGACAACGCGGGAGTTAAACTCTACGAACTAAACCTTATCTTTGGTATGTTGTCATCGTCAGATCTTGATGACAAGATGCAGGAGGTGCAGAATAATATGATGCCTCGCATCGAGGAGCATTTCAACAGCATTATGCTTAACGATGCTCTCTTTGCTCGCGTAAAGGCTGTATACGACAAGCGTAAGAGCCTAAAACTCGACGATGTACAGATGCGCCTTGTGGAGAAGACCTACAACGACTTCGTGCGTTCGGGTGCGTTGCTCTCGGAGGAGGATAAGGCTCGCCTTATGCAGATTAACGCTGAACTTTCGGAGTTGTCTATCCGCTTCGGTAACAACCTTCTAAAGGAGAACGGTAGCTTCTTTATCGAGCTTACCCAGGAGCAGGTCGCAGACCTTCCAGAGGGTGTGCGTAGTCAGGCTCGTGAGGCAGCGGCGGCTATGGGCAAGAAGGATGCGTATGTGTTCACTCTTGATAAGCCAAGTATGCTTCCATTCCTTACATACTCGAAGAATCGCGACCTTCGTCGTGAACTTTACAACGGTTACATTATGCGTTGTAACAACGACAACGAGTATGACAACAAGCAACTTGCAGAGGATATGGCTCGCTTGCGCGTAGAGAAGGCTAACCTTTTGGGCTTCAAGTCATACTCACACTACGTTACAGACGACCAGATGGCAGGTAACCCAGAGGCAGTGTATAAGTTGTTGGAGGAGGTCTTTGAGCCTGCGGTAGAGTCTGCAAAGCGCGAGTTGGAGGATATGAAGGAGATCTTCGAGAAGGACTATCCAGGTGAGACCTTCGAGAAGTCGGATTGGTGGTACTATGCCGAGCAGGTGCGTAAGAAGAAGTATCAGCTTGATGAGGAGGCTGTACGCCAGTACCTCTCATTGGATAATGTCCGCGATGGTATGTTCTACCTTGCTAACCGTCTCTATGGCATCACATTCCGTCCTATCGTAGCACCACGCTACCATAAGGAGTGTACCGTATACGAGGTGCTTGACCACGATCAGTCGCACGTTGGTGTTCTATACCTTGACCCATACCCTCGTAAGTCGAAGAGTGGTGGTGCGTGGTGTGGTAACTTTACTGAACAGCGTTACGTTGATGGCGAGCGTAAGGCACCAGTTGTAGGTATCGTATGTAACTTTACCCCTCCAGTGGGCAATACTCCATCATTGTTGTCTTTCGACGAGGCGGAGACTATGTTCCACGAGTTTGGTCACGCGCTACATTTCCTCTTTGCAGATGTACGCTATCGCGGTCTTGCGGAGGTTGAGGGTGACTTTGTGGAACTTCCATCACAGATTATGGAGAACTGGGCATTCCAGCCAGAGATTATGAAGAAATATGCGGTACACCACCGCACTGGCGAGGTTATTCCAGATACGTTGATTGCAAAGATTCAGAACGCTTCGCTCTTCAATCAGGGCTTTGTGACTACAGAGCTTGCTGCCGCAGCGTTGATAGATATGGATATCCACTCGTTGGAGACATATACCGATATGGATATCAATGACTTTGAGAAGTATAACCTTGCTACACGTCGTGGTCTTATCCCAGAGATTGAGCCACGCTATCGCTATACATACTTTGCTCACATCTTCAATGGTGGCTACTCTTCGGGTTACTACTTCTATCTATGGGCAGAGGTGTTGGATAAGGATGCCTTCGAGGCCTTTAAGTTAAGTAGCGATATCTGCGATAAGGATCTTGCTCATAGTTTCCGTTATGACCTCTTGGCGCAGGGTGGTCAGAAACCAGGTATGGAGATGTATCGCAAGTTCCGCGGTGCCGACCCAGATAAGACTGCTATGCTCAAGGCTCGCGGTCTATATCAGGAGCCAGTGGTTGAGGAGGTTGTCGAGGAGGCAACTTCAGAGGTTGACGCAGAGGCTAATGAGTCTGTAGTGCTAACTCCAAATCTCAAGGAGTCGCATCGTCCTGTATTGGAGCCAAACAAGGCTGTACGCCCAGATTTAACAAAGAAACCTATTAAAAAATAATCTATGAAAAAAGTACTTTTTATTATGTCAGCATTGACTTTGGGTCTTGTTGGATGTGGTAACGACGACATCAAGAACAACCCATTGGTTGCGGAGTGGAATACTCCATACCAGACACCACCATTCTCTGAGATTAAGCTCGAGCATTACGAACCAGCAATCGACTACGCTATTGCTGAGAATCGTGCAGAGATCGACGCTATCATCAACAACCCAGAGGCTCCAACCTTCGAGAATACTATCGTTGCTATGGAGCAGGCTGGCTCACTTCTTGGTCGCGTTTCAGGCGTATTCTTCGTATTGAACAACTGCTCTACATCTGCAGAGATGCAGCAGATTGCACTCAATATCACTCCAAAACTTACAGAGCTATCTAACGACGTCTCGCTTAACCCAGAGCTTTTTGCTCGTGTTAAGGCTGTATACGATCAGCGCGAGAGCCTCGACCTCGACGTTGAGGATCGTCAGCTTTTGGAGGATACTTACAAGGGCTTTGCTCGTTCTGGTGCTTTGCTTGAGGGCGCAGATCAGGAACTTTACCGCCAGTACACTACAGAGCTTTCACAGCTTACGCTTGCTTTTGGTCAGAATGCTTTGGCTGCAACAAACGCCTTCACTCTTAACATCACTGATGAGGCTAAGGTTGCAGAGTTGCCAGACTTCGTAAAGGAGGGTCTTGCAGCAGAGGCACAGGCTCGTGGTGAGGAGGGTTGGACTGTAACTTTGCAGGCTCCATCATATGGTCCATTTATGACATACTCTTCACAGCGCGACATCAAGGAGCAACTTTATAGAGCATACAACACTCGTGGCGTAGGTGGCGAGTTCGACAATATGGAGAACATCCGTAAGATTGCTAACGTACGTCTTCAGATTGCTAACTTGCTCGGCTATGAGACATACGCAGACTACGTTTTGGAGGAGAAGATGGCGGAGAACACAAAGACCGTTAACGACTTCCTTCAGGAGCTTTGCGATGCAACCCTTAACTACGCTCACAAGGATGTAGCTACTGTTACAAAGTATGCACAGTCACTCGGTTTCGAGGGCGAGCTTATGCCTTGGGATTGGGGTTACTACAACGAGAAGTATAAGGAGTTTGCTTACTCTATCAACGATGAGCAGGTTAAGCCTTACCTTCAGCTTGAGAATGTTAAGGATGCAGTATTTATGCTTGCAACCAAGCTTTATGGCTTGACATTCACTCCAGCACCAGAGATCGAGACTTACGATCCAGAGGCTACCGTATACGAGGTTAAGGATGCTAATGGCGAGGTGCTTGCTATCCTCTACCTTGACTTCTTCCCACGCGAGTCTAAGCGTGCAGGTGCTTGGATGACCGAGTTCCGTGGTGTTAGCGTTAAGGATGGCGTTGAGCAGCGTCCTTTGGTACAGCTTGTGATGAACTTCACAAAGCCTACAGCTAACACTCCATCACTTCTTACATTTGATGAGTTCACTACATTCCTTCACGAGTTCGGTCACGGTCTCCACGGTATCCTTGCTAAGGGTAAGTATGAGTCTATCAACGGTACTGCTGTTAAGCGCGACTTCGTTGAGCTTCCATCACAGATTATGGAGAACTGGGCCACAGAGAAGGAGTATCTCGATCTTTGGGCTAAGCACTACCAGACTGGTGAGTCTATGCCTGCAGAGCTTATCGAGAAGCTTGTAAACGCTAAGAACTACCTTGCTGCTTACTTCAACGTACGTCAGCTATCATTCGGTATGCTCGATATGGCTTGGCATACTATCACAACTCCTTACGAGGGTGATGTAATGGCATTCGAGCTTGCAGCTCTTGAACCTACTAAGGTTCTTCCTATCGCTGACGGTTGCGCTATGGGTCCTTCATTCACCCACATCTTCAGCGGTGGCTACGCTACTGGTTACTACGGTTATAAGTGGGCAGAGGTACTTGCTGCTGACGCTTACTCTTACTTCCAGGAGAAGGGTATCTTCTCTAAGGAGGTTGCCGATAAGTTCCGCTACGAGCTTCTTGAGAAGGGTGGTCACGAGCATCCTATGACCCTCTACGTTAACTTCCGCGGTCATAAGCCACAGACTCAGGCTCTTATCGACCAGATGAACCTCAAGTAATTTTCGATTTTATAGGGCATCTTCGTCCTATCCCTAAAAGTAAGAGGCTCAGGGCTGTAGGTCAAACTACTATCCCTGAGTCTCTTCTTTTGCTATAGAACAAATCTGCTCCTCTAAAATCAAAAATTGGGGAGTGCTGCCTGGGGAGTTTTTGTCTGTTTCGCTTGTCCAAGCGACAGCTACGCTGTGGGGAAACTGGGTATTCTGGGGATAGTGGGGATGAGGTCGTGCGTTAGTCCGCGTTGTCGCTATTCTGCGCTTTGCATTGCATTGTAGTTTAATGATGCTCGCGCTTCCCCATAATACC
>JAGCKG010000054.1 GCA_017647625.1 Alistipes sp.
ATTTTGTAGGCTATTTCGAGCAGATTCATTATCTCTTATGAGGGCGCAATGCGAGCATTGTAACCGAGTAAAGATAAGGAAGATGTCGAAATAGGCACAAAAGCAACCGAAATAGAATTTCCCAAACAACGAAAACTTTTGTACTAATTTATAGAACATCCCTTAATTTACTAATTTATAGAACATCCCTATAATGAAAACAGAACTTTGTGCCTACTCCGTAGAGGCTTGCCGTATCGGAGCGCAATTAGGCGTTGACCGCGTTGAATTGTGTGCCTCGCCTGCCGAGGGTGGCGTAACACCCTCACTTGCAACCATCGAGCGTGTTGCCGAGATTAAAGGTTTAGATGTAAGCGTTATGATACGCCCACGCGGTGGCGACTTCCTCTACTCTGACGATGAGTTTCAGACTATGCTCCGCGATATTGAGTACGCCCGCAAGGCTGGTGCTACAGGCGTGGTATTCGGCATCCTCACTGCCGATGGTAAGGTCGACGTGGAGCGCACTCGCGCCCTTGTAGAGGCTGCAGGAGATATGGAGACCACCTTCCACCGCGCTGTAGATATGACCGAGAACTATCTCGAGGCTGTCGAGGCCGTTATAGAGGCTGGCTGTAAGCGCATCCTCACCTCTGGTGGCTACGACAAGGCTATCGAGGGCAAGGAGAATATCGCTCGCGCTGTGGAGATCAGTCGCGGTCGCATCGAGATTATGGCGGGTAGCGGTGTTGTGGCATCAAATGCCAAGGATCTTGCCGACTTGGGCGTTGACGCACTGCACTTTAGCGCAAAGACTATGGTTGCAGGAGGTATGAAGTACCGCAACCCACGCATCTCTATGGGTGGCACTACGGCTGTAGATGAGTTTGCCATCCGCACAGTAGATACCAACGAGGTTAAGGAGATATTAAAACTTATACGATAATGAAGACACGACTACTACTCTACTTTTTGGCAGGTTGCGCTATAGCCCTTGCCTTTATCTTGTGGCCTGCGGAGACAACACCTTACAGCCACACCTACTCACTCGATGAGGATATCGAACTAACCTCTATCTTGGAGGCTTCGGAGCGTGGCGAGGCACTACGCACACTACTTACCGAGACTCCCGATGCCGAGAAGCGCGATATGGCATTCCTTATTAAGAATATGCCCGACTTCGACCGCGAGGGTATTGATCTTGAGTTGCTTAAGGAGAATGTGACCTACGCAAATATCGCCTGCACGAAGTATTCGTGGGCGAAGGCCGTACCAGAGGATGTATACCTTCACGAGGTACTCCCCTACCACGTTGTCGACGAGGTGCGCGATGCTTGGCGTAAGGAGTTGTACGAGTTATTCTCGCCCGCGGTAGATACCTGTACGACTATGTACGAGGCACTATGCGCTGTTAATGCCAATATCCCACGCCTTACTGGTGTGGACTACAACACCAAGCGCGAGAAGACCAACCAAAGCCCTAAAGAGTCTATGCGACAGGGTATGGCATCTTGCACAGGCTTGGCAATCTTGCTTGTTGACGCTTACCGCGCTGTGGGTATCCCTGCACGCTTTGCGGGCACAGCATCGTGGCACGACAATCGTGGCAACCACAGTTGGACCGAGGTATGGCTCGATGGCGAGTGGCGCGTTACAGAGTACTACTTCCCATCGAAACTCGACCACCTATGGTTTATGGCTGATGCCTCAAAGGCAGATGCCAACAACCGCACATACGCTATCTATGCCACACGCTTCGGCAAGGCAGACGACTGGTTCCCTATGGTATGGGCAGATGGCGATGTCGAGGGTCGCGCCGTTGAAGAGTTACCACAATTTGTTGGTGCAGAGAACGTTACCGAGCGTTACCAGCGTTTGGCATATGAGCAGTACACACGCCATATCGAGGCTGGCACACATACCTTTATCAAGATTGCTGGCTATAAGGAGTTCGGCAAAACCGAGCATTCCGACGACCGCATCGCTATGGGTGTAGATGTATTCTGTGGTACAGAGCAGATGGGTGGCGGTCTTACCGCAGGTCCTCTCCGCGATATGAACGATATGTTCTCGGTACTTGTAGAGAAGAACCGCACCTACGAACTACGCTACTACAACGCCAATGGCGAACTACAACTCCAGACCGTAGACCTCGGCGAAGAGCCTGTAACGGTTGAGATTTATCTTAATAGATAGGAGATAAGATAGGCGCACTTTTACCGAGTGCGCTTTTTTTAATTAGTAATTAGTAGAGAGTAATTAGTAAAATTAAAAGACTCTACTTTTTTATATTACTAATTACTAATTTCTCGCTCCTAATTAAAAAAAATAACTATCTTTGTAGTTGATTGTGGTCATTGTACCAAAGTTTGAAGATTCTTTTAACAACAATATTTAAAACTATTACTACAATGTACGGAAAATTTCAGCAGTATTTGCAGAATGAGTTGGCAGAGATTAAGGCTGCCGGTTTGTACAAGACAGAGCGTATCATCGAGTCACCACAGCGTGCCGAGATCGATGTTGCTAACCGTCCTGTATTGAACTTCTGCGCTAACAACTACCTCGGTCTTTCAGACAACCAGCGTCTTATCGACGCAGCAAAGAAGGCTATGGACGAGCGTGGCTTCGGTATGTCATCAGTACGTTTCATCTGCGGTTGCCAGGATATGCACAAGGAGCTTGAGAAGGCTATCGCTGACTACTTTGGCACAGAGGACACTATCCTCTACGCGGCTTGCTTCGATGCTAATGGTGGTGTTTTCGAGCCATTGTTCACAGCTGAGGATGCTATCATCTCTGATGCCCTCAACCACGCATCTATCATCGACGGTGTACGTCTTTGCAAGGCACAGCGTTACCGCTACGCTAATGCCGATATGGCAGAGTTGGAGGAGTGCCTAAAGCAGGCACAGGCACAGCGTTTCCGCATCATCGTAACTGACGGTGTATTCTCTATGGACGGTAATGCTGCTCCACTTGATAAGATTTGCGAGTTGGCAGAGAAGTACGACGCTCTTGTAATGGTTGACGAGTGCCACTCTGCAGGTGTATTGGGTAAGACTGGTCGCGGTATCACCGAGTTGTACGATCTTCGTGGCAAGGTAGATATCCTTACAGGTACCCTTGGTAAGGCATTTGGTGGTGCTGTAGGTGGTTTCACTACAGGTCGCAAGGAGATTATCGATATGCTCCGTCAGCGTTCACGCCCATACCTATTCTCTAACTCATTGCCACCAGCAGTAGTAGGTGCATCTATCGAGATGTTCAAGATGTTGGAGGAGAGCGATGCTTTGCACGATCAGCTCGTAGCAAATGTTGAGCACTTCCGCACCAAGATGGTTGCTGCAGGCTTCGACATCAAGCCTACACAGTCTGCTATCTGCGCTGTTATGCTCTACGATGCAAAGCTTTCACAGGACTTCGCAGCAGAGTTACAGCAGGAGGGCGTATTCGTAACTGGCTTCTACTACCCAGTAGTACCAAAGGGTCAGGCACGTATCCGTGTTCAGGTTTCAGCAGGTCATACCACCGAGCAACTCGACCGTTGCGTTGAGGCATTCGTTAAGGTTGGTAAGAAGCTTGGCGTGTTGAAATAATAGACACCCGATAAATAATAAGCCCCGTAGGCATCTACGGGGCTTATTATTTAAACTGAAAACTGAAAGGTGAAAACTGAAAAGTGCGGTGTCTGCGACGCGTGTTATAATTACTGCGCCTGATACCAAAGGGCAGAAAGGACCCGAAAAGGGCCTAAGGGTAATCTTAATACGAACAACCCTTTTGGGCCCCTTTAGGACGCTTTAGGCCCTTATCAAAAAAGGCAAAGCCTTTTAACAACACGCACCTTACCAAGCGCGAGACCTAATTTCTTGTCAGAAGGGGTCAGATGCAACGCTCGGCAAAAAAGCCACCGATGGGTAGTACTTGGCGTACGTCCCATTGGTGGCTATTTTTGTTAGCGGCAGCAGATGTGCCCCTTATCACAAGAAATTACTTCTTGGTTACTGCAATCTTAAGAGGCACCTCATCAATATCGCTATCTACAACAAATGCACCAGCTGGTGTAGCAACAGCCTTAACCTCAACAGCTAAGGTCTGCTGTGCGATGTAGTTAGCGAAACTCTCAACTGCAGGTGCAGTAAGGTCGGTAGACTCAATCTCCACATAGATCTTGTCGGTAACCTCGAAGCCTGACTCCTTACGGATGTTCTGGATACGGTTTACAAGCTCGCGGGCAACACCCTCACGACGAAGATCGTCGGTGATGGTGATATCGAGAGCAACAGTAAGCTTACCCTCCGATGCCACCAACCAGCCTGGCATATCCTCCGATGTGATATCGAAATCAGCAGGTGTAGTAACGAACTCGACACCCTCAACAGTAAGGATAGTCTCTGGGTTGCTCTCAACAGCAGCAATCTGCTCCTGTGTGAATGATGCCACAAGGGCTGCAACCTGCTTCATATACTTACCGCACTTAGCACCGAGGGTCTTGAAGTTTGGCTTAATACGCTTGGTGATGATACCAGTAGTATCGGTGATAAGCTCGATATCCTTAACATTCACCTCGTTCATAATAAGCTGACGCACAGCCTCGATATGAGTAGCCATATCCTTATCCAACACTGGAATAATGATCTTTTGTAGTGGCTGACGCACCTTGATATTTACCTTACGGCGTAGTGCCAACACCATTGAAGAGGCACGCTGTGCAAGCGACATCATCTCCTCCAACTCGCTATTGATAAGTGCCTCGTTGCACTTTGGATACTCTGCGAGGTGTACGCTCTCCTCGCTGTGGCGACCGCTAACAGCGTTAAGATCGCAGAAGATACGGTCAGTGATGAATGGTGCGATAGGAGCAGCCAACATCACTACAGTCTCCAAGCAGGTATATAGTGTCTGGTATGCAGCCAACTTATCGGTTGTAAGTTCGCCACCCCAGAAACGCTTACGGTTAAGACGCACATACCAGTTCGATAGGTTCTCGTTCACGAAGGTATCGATACGACGTGCTGCAGGTGTTGGGTCGTAGTCCTCGAGGTAGTTTGTAACATCCTTAACAAGGGTGTTAAGCTCTGAAAGTATCCAGCGGTCAATCTCTGGACGCTCTGCAACAGCAACCTCTGCCTCCTTACCTGTGAAGCCGTCGATATTTGCATATAGTGCGAAGAACGAGTAGGTATTGTATAGCGTACCGAAGAACTTACGACGGCACTCATCAACACCATCAACATCGAACTTAAGGTTATCCCAAGGCTGTGAGTTAGATATCATATACCAACGTGTGGCATCTGCACCATATTTCTTGAGTACCTCGAATGGATCTACGGCATTGCCCAAACGCTTCGACATCTTGTTGCCGTTCTTATCCAATACAAGACCGTTAGAGATGATATTCTTGAACGCCACAGAGTCGAACAACATTGTAGCGATAGCGTGCAATGTGTAGAACCAACCGCGTGTTTGGTCAACACCCTCTGCGATGAAGTCTGCAGGGTAGATCTGGTCGAAGCCCTCCTTATTCTCGAATGGGTAGTGTACCTGTGCATATGGCATAGCACCAGAGTCGAACCATACGTCGATCAAATCTGGCTCACGACGCATAGGTTCGCCCTTTGATGATACCAACACGATGTTATCCACATATGGGCGGTGTAGGTCGATGTTGTCTGTAGAGTAGTTCTCCTTAGACATATCGCCCACCTTGAAGTTCTTGTATGGGTTCTCTGTCATCACGCCAGCAGCCACAGCCTTCTCAATCTCGGCGATAAGCTCCTCAACAGAGCCGATACATTTCAACTCTGAGCGGTCCTCTGTAGCCCAAATTGGAAGTGGCGTACCCCAGAAACGTGAACGTGAGAGATTCCAGTCGTTGATGTTCTCAAGCCACTTACCGAAACGACCTGTACCTGTAGACTCTGGCTTCCAGTAGATGGTCTTATTAAGCTCCATCATACGCTCACGCAACGCTGTAGTGCGGATAAACCACGAGTCGAGTGGGTAGTAGAGGACAGGCTTATCGGTACGCCAGCAGTGTGGGTAGTTGTGGGTGTGCTTCTCAATCTTGAACACCTTACCCTCCTCCTTGAGCTTGATAGAGATGTAAACATCGAGAGTCTCGGCAGCAGTGGCAGCCTTCTCGTCATAGCGACCGTCAACAGTGAACTGTGGGTCGTAGGCATTCTTTACGAAGCGACCCTCATACTCGCCATAAGCAGACTCAACGCACTCCTTAACGAACTTCTCGTCAAGTTCCTCTGTAAGGAAGAACTTACCCGCAAAGTCAACCATAGGACGTGTCTCACCGCGCTTGTTAATCATAAAGAGCGATGGGATGCCTGCCTGACGTGCTACAAAGGCATCATCAGCACCAAAGGTAGGTGCGATATGTACGATACCTGTACCATCCTCGGTAGTTACATAATCACCTGGGATTACGCGGAATGCCTTTGCTGAAGCCTCCTTCCAGTTGCCAGCCTCGTCAGCCTCAACAGGCTTAACCCAAGGCAACAATTGCTCATAGTGCATACCGCAGAGGTCTGTACCCTTATACTTACCTACGATAGCAAATGGGATAACCTTATCGCCAGCCTTGTAGTCCTCAAGAGCAATCTCCTCACCCTTCTTGTTGAAGATAGAGTACAACAATGGCTCCGCAACGACGGCTGTAATCTTCTCACCATTGTATGGGTTATATGTGCGTACTGCAACGTAGTCAATCTTTGGACCTACGCAAAGCGCAGTATTTGATGGCAATGTCCAAGGTGTTGTTGTCCAAGCAAGGAATACTGGTGTACCCCATCCCTCCATCTCGCTCTTTGGGTCGAGGATGCGGAACTGCGCAGTACAAGTAGTATCCTTAACATCACGATAGCAACCAGGCTGGTTAAGCTCGTGTGTCGAAAGACCAGTACCCGCTGCAGGAGAGTATGGCTGGATGGTGTAACCCTTGTATAGAAGACCCTTCTCGTAGAGTTGCTTTAGTAACCACCACAAGGTCTCTATAAACTTATTGTCGTAGGTGATATATGGATCATCCATATTTACCCAGTAACCCATCTTGTGAGTCAAGTCCTCCCATATGTCGGTGAACTCCATAACTGCCTCGCGGCAAGCCTTGTTGTACTCCTCGATAGAGATAGTCTTACCGATATCCTCCTTTGTGATACCCATCTTCTTCTCAACACCAAGCTCTACTGGCAGACCGTGTGTATCCCAACCCGCTTTACGGTGTACAAGATAGCCCTGCTGAGTCTTATAACGGCAGAATACATCCTTGATAGTACGCGCCATAACGTGGTGAATACCTGGAGTACCGTTTGCAGATGGTGGACCCTCATAGAATACGAAGGTTGGATGACCCTCGCGTGTAGTGATGCTCTTGTGGAATGTGTCGTCCTTGGTCCAGCGCGCCAACACCTCGTCAGCAACGCCAGCCAAGTCAAGAGCCTTATATTCGTTAAACTTGCTCATTACTCAAATATTTAATGTGAAAACTGAAAACTGAAAGGTTAAAACTGAAAAGTAAGGAGCGCTCCGCGCAGAGTTTTATAGAACACGCGTCGCAGACACCATACTTTTCACCTTTCACTTTTCACCTTTCACTTTGTTTGTTACTCCTCCTCGTCCTCGTCAGATTCGGCCATTGTAGTGTAAACGTTTGTTACGTCGTCATCCTCCTCAAGATGCTCGATAAGCTTATTTACAGCCTCTCGTTGCTCTGCAGTAAGCTCCTTGGTATCTGTTGGGATGCGTACAGACTCACCCGATACAAGCTCGAAGCCCTTATCCTCGATCCAAGTCTGAATCTGACCAAATGACTCGTATGCAGCGTAAACAGTAACCTCGCCATCCTCTGCGTAGAACTCATCTACACCGAAGTCAATCATCTCAAGCTCCATCTCCTCGAAGTCAACGCCCTCGGTAGGCTTGAACTTGAAGACACACTTATGCTCGAACATAAAACCTACAGAGCCTGATGTACCAAGAGTACCTCCATACTTGTTGAAGTACATACGCACAGATGCTACAGTACGGTTTGTGTTGTCGGTAGCAGTCTCCACCAACACAGCGATACCGTGAGGACCATAACCCTCATAAATCATCTCCTTATAGTCTGCAGAGTCCTTATCTGTAGCACGCTTGATAGCACGCTCCACATTCTCCTTTGGCATATTCTCTGCCTTGGCATTCTGCAAAAGAAGACGAAGACGTAGGTTAGATGATGGATCTGGACCAGAAGCCTTAACTGCCATCTCAATCTCCTTACCGATCTTCGTAAATACACGCGCCATATGTCCCCAGCGCTTCATCTTTCTCGCCTTGCGATACTCAAATGCTCTTCCCATAGTGTAATTAGTTTTTTATATTTTTAGATTTTACTTTTACTATATATGTACAATCGCGCAAAAATAATATTTTTTTCTGTAAATAAAAATAGGTATACGCAAAAGAGAGCGTGTTTTCCACAAAAAAAATACCCCATACACAGGCCTACAAACCAATAACTCCGCAGTTGTCCACTGCAAAACTACCATATATCCACCCCACCACTACTATTTCACCCACCCTCAACACACAAAAGACAACCCTGCAAAACAAAATAAACCAACCTTAATATCGCTATTTTTTGAGACATATTACAGGGATGTTCTATAAATTAGTAAATTAAGTTTAACAATAGGAGGTTGTATTTTATCTTTCGGTCGCTTTTGTGTCTATTTCGGCATCTTTCATATCTTTTCTCGGTTGCTATGCCCGCATAGCGCTCTCGAAACAGATAAGAAATATATCCGAAATATCTCACAAAATCAACTCGACCTAATTTATAGAACCTCCCTATAGCATTAATCATATCGTCACATACAAATGTTCTATATTCTTATTTACAATAGTCAAATCATCCATTTACTACTCTATTTTTCCAAAACAATCAAGACTAAAAGTTTGTTCTCCCAAAATTGGGCGATGACATTTTCGAGTCAAATGCAATTTATTGTAGAAATATTCACCCATAATTATATATTTTTCGTATCTTTGTGTCTGAATATTTATGAACTACAGCGAATAGTTCATCGTAGATGAATGCAAAATGCTAAATAGCAGATTAGGCATTCACCAAAATAGTAAGCCTTGGAATTGGATGACAACAATCGAAAACGTGCAGTACGGCTTACTGCAAACTTTTAACACAACCACTCGTAACTGCCTGAAAATGCACAATATGCAGACTCTCGCAGGACTCGAGGGTATGTAGTTATGTGAACTATGGGGACAACCGAAATCAACACCGAGAAGCAGTGGTTTGCGATGCGCGACCTAAAGCGCGCGAATGCCACTCTGCCAGCATATAAGCAGTTGGCGGAGGCGGGGATGGAGGTCTTCACTCCGATGACAACGCACTTTTCTATAAGAAACGGCAAACGCACAAAGCAGGAAGTACCCGTAATGCGCGACCTTCTCTTTGTGAATGAGAGCCGAGAAAATTTAGACCCCATAGTTGCAAAAACACCGACACTGCAATACCGCTTCAAAAAGGGAGGTAAGCAGGGCGAGCCTATAGTCATCCCCGCGAAAGATATGGTCCAATTTATCAGCGCAGTAGAGGCAAGCAACGCCCCTAAATTCTACTCGGCAGAGGAGATCACCCCACTGATGTGTGGCAATAAGATTCGTATGGTCGGTGGCGCATTAGATGGTCACGAAGGCATCCTCCAAACCGTACGAGGATCCAAAACAAAACATTTAATCATCACACTACCCTCGCTTATCGCGGTTAGTGTCGACATACAGGACGAGTTCATAAAGGTGCTGTAGGCAACAAAATCTTTTGACAACTATGAATACAGAGCTTATAACCTGCAACGAGAAGCAAAATAATCGCTCCACAATACATCTCTACTTCAACAACGAGATGCACTCGTGGATGGCATTTGGCTACTCGGCATACTCTCTACGACTAATCGTCAAAAAGGGACATATCAATAGCTTTCAAGGCTTCTCCACAATAACAGAGATGCCATATACGGTTGTAAACAAGGAGGCTCTCAACAAACTAAGTGCCACATACAACGTCGCTAAAGGAGAGGTCAACGGACACTACATCATAACCTTAACCGACGAATTTGACCCCAACGACTACACTCGCTGGGTAAACAAATTACAGGAGGATCTGGCAGCAAATGGTGGGTTCGACACACAAACACACGTCAGCCACCTTGTACCAAAGGATAAGTACATCAAGGATGGTATGAACTCCTTTGCTCGCAACTCCAAGAGGTTGTTCGATATGTTCGCATCGTTTATAGCAATGTTGGCATTCTCACCACTATTTGTGATTTGTACCATACTTGTGCGACGTGAAGATGGAGGTCCCGCAATCTTTAAGCAGGAGAGAATCGGTCGCTTTGGCCGTCCGTTCTACATCTACAAATTCCGCACTATGCGACTCGATGCCGAGGCAATGGGACCACAGTTAAGCCACGGTGGTGGCAACAACGATCCCCGCCTAACAAAGATAGGCAAGTTTCTTCGCGCACACCACCTCGACGAGCTTCCACAGTTGTGGAATGTCTTCATTGGCGATATGGCCTTTGTAGGTCCGCGCCCTGAACGCAAGTTTTATATTGACCAAATTTTGGAACACGACAAACGCTATGAATATCTCTACCAAATACGTCCTGGCGTAACCTCGTATGCCACATTTTACAATGGCTACACCGACACAATGGAGAAGATGCTCCGTCGCTTGGAGTACGACCTCTATTACCTTGGTCATCGCTCGTGGACATTCGACATAGAGATTTTAGCAAAAACATTCTTCGGTATAATCTTCGGTAAGAAATTCTAACAACTATGAAAATCGCAGTAGCAGGAACGGGCTATGTGGGCCTATCCATCGCCACCCTACTCGCCCAGCACAACGAGGTTGTGGCAGTAGATGTTGTGGTAGAGAAGGTTACTGCTATCAACAACCGCATCTCCCCAATTAGGGATGAGTATATCGAAGAGTTCTTCAAAACCAAGACATTACACCTTCGTGCTACAACAAATGCACAAGAGGCGTATGCGGATGCCGAGTTCGTTGTCGTCGCTGTTCCAACGAACTATGATAGCCACAAGGACTTTTTCGACACCTCATTAGTCGAGCAGGTTATTGGCGACGTAATCGCACATAACCCTAAGGCTACTATAGTCATCAAATCGACCGTACCCGTAGGATATACAGAGAGCATTAGCCGACGTTTCGAAACAGAGAATATCCTCTTCTCGCCAGAATTCCTGCGCGAGAGCAAAGCCTTGTACGACAATCTCTACCCAACACGCATTGTTGTAGGCAGATTAGAGGACAACTCTCATTCTGCCAAAGTAGCCGAGATCTTCGCAGAACTACTACGATCTGGCGCATTGAAGGAGAATGTCCCAGTGCTATTTATGGGGACTACCGAAGCCGAGGCTGTAAAACTCTTTGCCAACACCTACTTGGCTCTCCGCGTAAGTTATTTCAACGAGTTGGACACATACGCAGCCATCAAGGGACTCGATACTAAAGCTATTATCGAGGGCGTAGGTCTCGACCCTCGTATCGGCACCCACTACAACAATCCGTCGTTTGGCTATGGTGGCTACTGCCTGCCTAAAGATACAAAACAGTTGCTTGCCAACTATCAGGATGTGCCACAAAATATGATGACCGCTATTGTCGAGAGCAACCGCACCCGCAAGGACTTTATCGCCGATCAGGTGCTAACCAAGGCTGGTTACTACTCATACAGCTCTAATAGCGACTACGACCAAGCCAGCGAGCGCGAGTGCATTATCGGCATCTATCGCCTCACTATGAAGTGCGACTCCGACAATTTCCGCCAAAGCGCCGTCCAGGGCGTGATGAAACGCATCAAGGCCAAGGGCGCAAAGGTTATCATCTACGAGCCAACCCTCGAAGATGGCACAATGTTCTTCGGCTCGGAGGTCGTGAACGACCTTGCCCGCTTCAAAGACACCAGCCACGCCATCATCGCCAACCGCTACGACCCCATCCTCGACGACGTAGCCCCAAAGGTCTACACCCGAGATATTTTTAGAAGAGATTAGTAATTTATATATAGGTGATACCTACTACTAGTAACAACCCGACAACAAGCAATCGAACTAAGCAAGGTGTCGTGTGGGCTGCAATAGATAAGTTTGGCATCGTATTATTGCAATTTATAATCAACCTTGTATTAGCAAGATTACTCACACCCGATGATTTCGGGTGTGTGGGTATGATTATGATTTTTGTGGCTGTGTCACAAACGCTTATAGATGGCGGATTTGCCTCGGCGCTAATTCAGAAGGTCAATGCCTCGCAAACGGATTACTCAACTACTTTCTATTGGAATATCCTATTCTCTTGTCTGCTCTATCTTGGAATTTTCCTTGTTGCGCCGTGGGTGGCAGAGTTCTTTAGAATTGAGGCTCTTGAGGGTCTGCTGCGTGTTTTAGGAGTTGTAGTTATTATCAATGCTCTGACCCTTGTGCAGCGTACAATATTGCGTAAAGCCATAAATTTCAGGGTTATAGCGATTGTTGATATCCTCTCATGTGGCGCATCAGTGGCGGTGGCTATCTATATGGCGTATAGGGGTTGTGGTGCTTGGAGTATTGTGGGTATGCAGTTGTCAAATGCGCTTCTTTCCACTATACTATTTTGGAGTATGTCGAAATGGCGACCTATACTCACCTTTTCGGTGGCAAGTTTCAAGTCGCTATTTGCATATGGTGGGTATCTTCTTATTGCGAGTATAATGCAGGATGTCTGTACGCATATTCAGGGAGTGGTCATAGGTCGTAACTTCTCGGCAAGTCAAACAGGTCTCTATGCTCAGGCTAAGAAGATGGACGAGGTGGCAAGTATGACTTTACCATCGCTTCTATGTCAAGTATTCTTCCCTCTATACTCTGAACTTCAAGATGATAAGGAGAAACTTCGTAGTATGCTAAGTGGTAATATGCGAATGATATCATTCATCATATTCCCGCTTATGATGCTTCTTATTATCTTTGCTAACCCTGTCTTTGTCCTCTTGTATGGAGATAAGTGGGTGGATGCTGTGCCATACTTCCAGGTGCTATGTATAGGAGGCTTCTTTTCGGCTCTTTATAACTTCAACTACTATGCCGTAGCTGCTGTAGGTCGTAGCAAGGCACTATTTTATTGGGGATGTTATAAGTGGGGCGCATTGTTACTGTTGCTACTTGTAGGTGCGCAGATAAGTATGATGGGGGTGCTTGTCGCTATGGTATTGAGTTGTGCAAATATATATGTTACAAATGCTTTCTTGGCGCAAAAGTATATCGGTTATAGACTTACAGCGCAGATTAGGGATATCTTGCCAGTATTGATGTGTACACTTGCTACAGGTGCGATAACATATTTGCTCTATAGGCATCTTGTTATTAATTGGGTTGTTTGTGGATTGTTATTTATGGCGATATACCTTGCTATGGCATATATGCTACAACTCAAGGCATTTAAGGATGCTGGTCAGTTAATTTCAAAATTAATTCGTAAGCGAGGATGATAGAGGCGAAACTACAGCAAGAGTTGCGTGAGCGTTTTAACCCCGAAGGCTCAC
>JAGCKG010000055.1 GCA_017647625.1 Alistipes sp.
CGGTCGCTTTTGTGTCTATTTCGGCATCTTTCTCATCTTTCCTCGGTTGCTATGCCCGCATAGCGCCCTCGAAAGAGATAAGAAATCTGTTCGAAATATCCAACAAAATCAACTCGACCTAATTTATAGAACCTCCCTTAAGGTACCTAATATGAAACGAGTCCTTACCATATTTGCAATACTTATACCATTTGTCTCGGCAATCGCTCAGACACAGAGTCATAGCATCATTATCGATGAGCAAAGTCTTACTCCTGTGCAGACAGATGTGATGTCGGGCGTGGCGATTGATAAGATTCCGCTCGACACCTCGAAACGCCCTTGTGCGCGTCTTAAGATGCACATCAATCGTATGTCACGCACAGAGATTGATGGTCTTTTGGTGCAACCTGTAGGAGGTAGTGTGGTTGTGATGAAGCAGATGGTGGCAACAGATGGCAATGGTCTTATCATCGAGTTAACAGCCAAGCAACCAACACGCTTCTACCTACACCACGACAAATATGGCGACTCAAACGAGGTATCGCTAAACTTGGAGGGCAACAAGGAGTACCATCTTTCAGCACAACTGAATATAACACATCCAATTGTTATTGCCACCAATGTTATAGATGCTGAGGTATATATCGACGACGTATATCAGGGTCGTAGCGACAGCAGTTACACACTCACAGTCAACGACATAACACCCGGAACGCATAAGTTAAGGGTGCAGAACGGCACATCTATAGCCGAGCAGAATATAGAGGTCAGCAGCACAGCAATTTACTTCCGCCTGGATGTAAACTCAGAGATGTCCATACCTCAGTACGTAGTCTTTGAGGTCTCCCCTAAAGATGCTATTGTGGTTATCGATAACAAGAACTATATCCCCGATGCTGACGGCGTTATCTTAGCAACCCTGAACAATGGCATACACCTATATCAGGTATCAGCAAAAGACTACCATACAGAGAGCGACTCTTTCATAGTAAGCGGTAGTAAAGTTACAAGGAGCATCGAACTAAAACCAGCATACGGATGGCTGGAGATAGAACCTTCGTCTAAGTTGCAGGATGCAAATATTTATATAGATGATATCTACATCGGCAAGGCACCGCTTAAGAGTGACAAACTTGCAAGCGGAAAGCATAAGATTAAGATTTTAAAGAACTTGTATCTACCATACGAAGAGAGCATCACTATCTCCGACAATGAGATTTTGAAGTTCAACCCTACATTGACCGCCAATTTTGCAAACGTTACGCTAACCAGCGCATATGACGCTGAGATCTACGTAAATAACATTTACAAAGGTATGTCTACTTGGACAGGCGACCTTGAGGCGGGCGCATATATCTTCGAGGCACGCAAGGAGGGACATCGCACCACTAAACTCTCCCAAAATATCGCAGCGCAACCACAAAAGCAGAGTATAACCATTGACGCACCAACACCTATATATGGGACAATCAACATTATCTGTACACCAACAATTGCATCTGTGGAGGTTGATGGTCAGCATATTGGAGAGACCCCTATAAGAACACAACTTATAATTGGCACACACAACGTCACCATCAGCAAGCAGGGGTACAAACATCACACCACGCAAGTTACCATTAAGGAGGGCGTAACGGAAAACATCACCGCAGCACTATCAGAAGAGCATACATCAGACGCTCATACTCTTATAACAAGTGACCCTGCCAATGCCTACATATATGTAGATAACAAATACATAGGACAAACTCCTCTATCATACAACTTAGGGGCTGGCAAACATCTTATAAAGGCTGCAAAACCAGGCTACTACGATGAAAATAGAGAGGTGAAAATAAGTGATAAGTCATCTAATAAGGGCATCCATTTCAACCTAAGCAAGCCTGATAATACGGAGCATAAAGAGTCGCGTAGCAAACCTGATAACACTGAGAAAAAAGAGTTGCATAGCAAACCTAATAGTGGAGAGAAAAAAGAGTCGCATAGCAAACCTAATCATACTGAGCATAAGGAGCAGACAACTCAGAGTTATATTGTTATAACAAGTGATCCTGTCGATGCTTACATATATATCGATAACAAATACGTAGGACAAACACCTCTCACATACAACTTGGAGGCAGGTAAACACCTTATAAAGGCGGCAAAACCGGGTTATTACGATATGAATAAACAGGTTAAAATAAACACTAACTCCTCTAATACGGATATCCATTTCAATCTAAGCAAACCTGATAGTACCGAGCGCGAAGATTAGTATGGCAAATCTACTATCGAGGAGAAAGTAAAGAATAGGGTCTAAAGCGTGATGCTTTTAGACCCTATTCTTGTATTTCTATACGATGGGATTACCTCGAAAAGTGTCGCTCGTGTTCCATCTTGTTTAGTTTGCGTATCTGGAAGAAGAGCAGTGTGCCTGCAACAAGCACCGAGGCGGTATCGGCAAGTGGCATAGATACCCAAGCACCCAATGCACCATATCGTGGCGATAGGGTCAACAGCAATGGCAACAAGAAGAGCAACTGGCGTGTTGTAGAGAGGAACATCGCCAATGGCGCACGACCGATATACTGGAAGAAACCACCCGCAACAACTTGGAAACCAACCAACGGGAAGACCATCATAGCAATACCCAAACCCTGTGCCACAACCTCAACCATAGCCTGATCGGCAACGCCATTGCTTGTATCTACGAAGGCTGCCGCAACCTGATGTGGGAAGAAGAAGCCAACAATAAAGGCGATAGTCGTTACGCACGACGCGCAGATAATGGTGTATTTCAAGGTCTTGACCACACGACCATACTGCTTTGCGCCATAGTTGTAACCCACGATAGGTTGCATACCCTGATTAAAGCCGTTGGCAACCATAATAAAGAGCAACAGTACGCGGTTCATAATACCATAAGCACCCACATATACATCGCCCACGCTGCCATCGAACGTAGCCGCCTGAACAACATCGTAAGCACCTGTACCACCATACTTTAGCAGTGCGGTATTCATAAAGCGTGTTACAAACGATGCGCAGACATTAAGCAAGAACGGAGCCATACCGATAGAGATAATATTCTGCACGATGCTACGCTTAAAGCGGAAACTACGACGGTTGAAGTGGATGAAGTTCTCTTTAGAGGTATAGTGCTTCAAAAGCACCATAAGCGATACGCTCTGCGCGATAACCGTAGCGATAGCCGAACCCTCGATACCCCAACCAAAGCCGAAGATAAAGAGCGGGTTAAGAATCGCACACAACGCAATCGAGAGCAACATAATAAACATCGCCTTACGAGGATAGCCCGAAGCACGAAGTTGCTCGTTAAGACCCAAGTAGAGGTGTGTAATGATGTTACCAAACATAATGATGCGCATAAAACTACGCGCATAGCCCAATGTCTCCTCGCTTGCCTCGCCACCAGAGAAGAATATCAAAATAGGGTCGAGGAAGAAGAGGAAGATCAACATAATGCTCACACCAAGTACCAAGTTGAGCAATACGGCATTACCCAAAATATCCTCCGCAGCGCGCTTATTACCCTCGCCAAGACGAATAGAGATACGCGAGGCAGCACCCACACCCACCATAGCACCAAATGCCGAGGCAATATTCATAATAGGGAGTGTGATAGCCATACCCGATATCGCTGCGCCACCAACGCCGTGACCGATAAAGACACTATCGATGATATGGTACAGCGATGACGATGCCATCGCAATGATTGCGGGAATAGAGTACTTCGCAAGGAGTTTTCCCAACGAGTCAGTACCAAGTGATATAGTATTATTCTGTACCGATGCCATCTTTCGTTAAAACATCTAAAGGGAGGTTCTATAAATTAGGTCGAGTTGATTTTGTTGGATATTTCGAACAGATTTCTTATCTCTTTCGAGGGCGCTATGCGGGCATAGCAACCGAGGAAAGATGAGAAAGATGCCGAAATAGACACAAAAGCGACCGAA
>JAGCKG010000056.1 GCA_017647625.1 Alistipes sp.
AGTTTTCAGTTTAAATATGCGTCGCAGACACCTTACCTTTCAGTTTTCACTTTTCAGTTTTCAGTTTAAATATGCGTCGCAGACACCTTACCTTTCAGTTTTCACTTTTCAGTTTTCAGTTTAAATGTGCGCCGCAGGCACCACACTTTTCACTTTTCAGTTTTCAGTTTTCACTTTCTAAATGGCGTAGCCTTTTGTTTGGCAGTCTCCTTGTAAAGAATTATCTTTGTACATAAAATAGTAAAACTATGATTACAAATACACCCATAGAGAATATTAAGACCATTGTGGCGCAACAACGCACCTATTTCCGTAGCAACCAAACGCTCGATATAGCCTATCGTATGAAGATGTTGCGCAGGTTGCGCGATGCCATAAAGATGTACGAGGAGGAACTTGTCGAGGCTCTGCGCACAGACCTTAATAAGTCCTACGAGGAGGCCTTTATGACAGAGATAAGCATAGTGCTTGGCGAGATTGATAACTTCCTGAAGAATCTCGCTCGCTGGGCATCGCCCTCGAAGAAGGCTACGCCACTAAAACTCTTTCCCTCGCGTAGTGCGGTCCTTACCGAGCCGTTGGGCGTGGCTCTTATCATCGCCCCTTGGAACTACCCTGTGCAGTTGACCCTCAATCCTTTGGTGGGTGCTATAGCGGCGGGATGTACGGCGGTGTTGAAGCCCTCGCCCTATACACCAAATGTGGCAAAGGCGTTGGAGAGGGTGGTTAAGAGTGCCTTCGATGAGGAGTATGTGGCTGTGGTGCAGGGCGATAGAACGGTAAATACCGCGTTGCTTGCCGAGCGTTACGATATAATCTTCTTCACTGGCTCGCCCGACTTGGGACGTGTTGTTATGCGTGCTGCTGCGGAGCATCTTACGCCCGTAGTCCTCGAACTTGGTGGCAAGAGTCCCGTTGTGGTGGATAAGAGTGCCGATGTGCGTGTCGCTGCCAAGCGCATAGCGTGGGGCAAGAGCCTAAATGCGGGTCAGACCTGCATTGCTCCCGACTACTTGCTTATACATCGCGATATAAAGGAGCAGTTTGTCTCGGAGTATCAGCGCGCCTTGGAGCGTCTTCACGGTGATGATGCCTCAAAGAGCAAGCACTACGTTCGTATGGTGTCGGATAGGGCCTTCGAGCGCGTGGCGGGATATATGAATGACGGTGTTGTGCGCATAGGTGGCAGGGTAGATGCCTCTGAGCGATATATCGAGCCTACGTTGCTGGATAATGTGGCGGTGGATAGTGCTGTTATGCGCGAGGAGATATTTGGTCCTGTACTGCCCTTGATAACTATAGGTAGCATCGACGAGGCTGTGGACTTCGTTCGCGATAGAGAGAAGCCGTTGGCTATGTATGTATTTGCTGAAGAGAGCATTGCGCGAGGTGTCTTTGACAAGACATCGTCGGGTGGTGGCTGTATCAACGATGTTATTATGCACATTGCCAACGAGAATATGCCGTTCGGTGGCGTGGGCAATTCGGGTATGGGTCGCTATCACGGCAGAGACTCTCTATATGCCTTCTCGCACCGCAGGGCTGTTATCTCCACAACCACACGCATAGACCTTCCATTCCGCTATATGCCGTATAGGTGGTTTAGGTTGGTCAAGCGATTGTTAAGTAGGTAGTTCGATTTTGATTTTTGAGTAAGATTTACTATTTTTGCCGATTGTAATTAACCTGAACAATAGATGGGAGCAAAAAAGAGCGATATGCCAACCGAGAGCGGTGCGCAGACCAAAGAGAAGAAGTATGTAGAGACGCCTCTGATGAAGCAGTACTACCAGATTAAGGCGGTGCATCCTGATGCTATCCTCCTCTTTCGTGTGGGCGACTTCTACGAGACCTTTGGCGAGGATGCCATCAAAACAAGTGGCATACTAAACATTACACTTACACGTCGTGCTAATGGTTCTGCGTCGTATGTGGAGTTGGCGGGCTTCCCATACCACGCCTTGGATAACTATATGCCTAAACTCGTACGCGCGGGCGAGCGTGTGGCTATCTGCGAACAACTCGAAGACCCAAAGATGGTTAAGGGCTTGGTTAAGCGTGGCGTGGTGGAGATGGTTACCCCAGGTATTGTTATGGGTGAGAACTTGGTTGCGGGCAAGGAGAATACCTTCCTCGCGTCGGTATATTTTGGTAAGCAGACCATTGGCATCGCCTTTCTTGACCTCTCTACGGGCGAGTTCTACGTTGCCGAGGGCGATGGAGTATATATCGACAAACTTATTAGCAACCTGCAACCAAAGGAGATACTTTATCAGCGTGGCTACGAGGAGCGTTTCAACGAACTCTTCGGCACAAGACACTACACCTATCGCCTTGATGAGTGGGTCTTTGCCGAGAATGTAAACCGCGATAAACTAACCAAGCAACTTGGTGTTCAGTCGCTAAAAGGTTTTGGTGTCGACCGTATGACTGCTGGTATCTCGGCAGCGGGTTCTATTCTCTACTACCTGGAGTTTACCGAGCATAAGCACACTGCACATATCGCATCTATTCAGCGCATCGAGCGTGGCGACTCTGTGTGGATAGACCGCTTTACTATCCGCAACCTTGAACTATTTAACTCGAATAACTCATCGGCAAAGTGTAGTTTTACCGATACCATCGACCGCACCCTTACACCTATGGGTGGTAGACAGTTGCGTCGCTGGGTGGCTATGCCGTTGATGGATATAAATAAGATTTCGGCACGTCAGGATATAGTCGAGAAGTTCGTTTTGGATAGCGAGTTTGCCGATGCTATGCGCGAGCAGATAGCCCTTATAGGCGATTTGGAGCGTATCGCCTCGCGTGTTGCTACCGAGCGCGTTACACCTCGCGAGATGGTGCAGTTGCGCAATTCGCTCTCTGCCATTGAGATGCTTCGCGCACTTATGGAGTCTACCGACAACGAGGCTATGCACACTATCGCCTCGCAGATAGATCCGTTGGTGGCTGTGCGTGAGCGATTGATAAGCGATATATACCCTGATCCCGAGAGCAACCAGATACAGAAGGGTGGTGTCATCGCGTCGGGTGTGTCGGCAGAACTCGATGACCTACGTCGTATCGCTCTGCACGGCAAGGACTACCTTCAGGCTCTGCAACAGCGCGAGAGTGAGGCTACGGGTATTCCATCGCTCAAGGTGGCGTATAACAATGTCTTTGGCTACTATATCGAGGTGCGTAACACGCATAAGGATAAGGTACCAGAGAGTTGGATTCGTAAGCAGACCCTTACGGGCGCAGAGCGTTATATCACTGCCGAGTTGAAGGAGTACGAGGAGAAGATTATGGGTGCCGAGGAGCGCATCCTTCAAATCGAGGCTCGTATATATGCCGAGATTATCGCCTTTGTTGCGCAGTATATCTCTCAATTACAGCGCAATGCGAGTGCTATCGCTGGTTTGGACTGCTTGCAGTCGTTTGCGCGTATTGCACGCGAGAGAAAGTATGTTCGTCCTACGGTTGACGACTCTACGATAATAGATATCAAGCAGGGTCGTCACCCTGTGATTGAGACACTTATGGCCGTTGGCGAGGAGTATATCCCTAATGATGTGCGCCTTGATAACGACAATCAGCAGATTATCATCATCACTGGTCCTAATATGTCGGGTAAGTCGGCATTGTTGCGCCAGACTGCGCTTATTGTGCTATTGGCGCAGATGGGTGCTTTTGTCCCTGCCAAGAGTGCGCATATCGGTGTTGTGGATAAGATATTTACTCGTGTTGGTGCTTCGGATAATATCTCCGAGGGCGAGTCAACTTTTATGGTCGAGATGTTGGAGTCGGCAAGCATCCTAAACAATATCTCGGAGCGTAGCCTTGTGCTTTTGGATGAGATTGGTCGCGGTACAAGTACCTACGATGGTATCTCTATCGCGTGGGCTATGGTGGAGTATATGCATAACAATGCTCAAGGTAAGGCAAAGACCCTCTTTGCTACACACTACCACGAACTTAACGAGTTGGAGAATATGCTCGAAAGGGTCAAGAACTACCACGTTACGGTTAAGGAGGTGGATAAGAGTATTGTCTTCCTTCGCAAACTTGTACGCGGTGGCACAGAGCACTCGTTTGGTATCCACGTTGCGCGTATGGCGGGTATGCCACGCTCGGTGGTATCGCGTGCCGAGGCTATACTTTCCAATCTCGAAAAGGTCTATGGCTCGGGCGAGATTGTACCTACGGGTGGCGTAACACAGCGAGGTAAGAAGCGTAGTGTTGCGGAGTCGGCAATGGAGACAAAGCAGGATATACAACTCTCGATGTTTCAACTCGACGACCCAGTTCTTGTTGCCATACGCGACCAGATTAAGGGTCTCGATATCAACTCGCTAACACCCCTTGAGGCTCTAAACAAACTTAATGAGATAAAGCGAATAACCGGTTTATAATGACTACACAGCAACAATATATCGAGCGTCTAAAGGATATGGTGACGCAAAAATTCGGTCGTAGCATCGCTACGGCTGATGACTGCACTATGCTTAGTGAGGCTGTTCACGAGGCTACAGGTATGCAACTCGATGCCAATGACTATGTAAGGCTCTTTATCCCTAAATCAAATATTGCGCCACGTCCTGTTACGCTTTCGGCGTTGACACGCTATGTGGGTTATGAGAGTTGGAGTACCTTCTGCTCATCCTCTGATGTACTCCCTGCCGAGGATAGGGATATTATTCCTACGCCACGACGTTGGGGAGTCTTTATCCTTACGTTTATTGCAGTAGTTATAGTTATCGTTACTGCATTGGCACTCTTGGGTGATGGCGAGGATGATGTCGTTGCGCTTGAGAATGCCGATATCGTGGTTGAGAGAGTTGAGGAGCGATGGCTTGCCCGTACGTTGGAGGAGTGTAATGCCTTGCGTGCTTACTCTAACGATGATGATTACCGAGAGCGTATCGATGCCTTTATGGCGGAGTACTGCACTACGCTCTACGATGAGATTGCTTCCGAGTTGATATCTTCGCTCGAGAGATACAATATAACGCTATCAGCAGAGGAGGTTGCCTCTTGTGCCGAGACTATTATGGCACAGTGCTATACGATGTGTGAGACACTCCATATCGAGCAGAGCCTTGCGCAGTAGTCTATTTCTGCTTTGCTATACGCTGTTCGTGGCGATATATCTGGAAACTATTTACAAAGTTCTGCCAGATGATATATGCCGTAGGTGCTATCGAGGCGATAGGGTTGAGGAAGTTTAGCGACATCCACACCGCAAGAATGGTGTTCTTCTGACCAACAGCCTGACCTCCTGCTACGGTGTCGCCTAACGACTTGCCAAGTATACGACCTATCGTAAACTGCAAAAGACACAACACTAACGATATCACTGCAAGTTCTATCTGTGTGAGTAGTTCAGCATCGGTGTCGATGATGAATGCTGTTGTGCGACCAAGTACCAATACCAATGATATCAACCATAGGTAGAAGGATATCGACGAGTGCGATGCAAACCACTCAGCCATCTTAGGTTTTATAAATCGAAGCATCTGCGCCACAACGAATGGCGCAATGAGTGTAGGCGCAACACAACCTATGATTTCTGCGAATGTACAAGTGCCATTGCCATAACTATGTAGTATCATAGGTGCAATGATTGCAGTGGCGATGTTACATATCAGGCTGTATGTCACCATTGTCGTAACATTTGCACCGAGCATACCACCAATCACCACCGCTGCCATTGCTATAGGTGCAAGCACACATATCATCGCACCCTCTGCGATAATCTCACCGAGCAGTGGCTCCACTAAATGATACACGGCAATAGAGCCTAAGAACTGCACTGCGAGCATCCATATATGTATGGTGCTTAAGCGCATAGCGCGAATATCTACACGGCAGAATGTCACAAAGAGCATCGCTGCGATAAGTAGTGGCGTTAGGGTGTAGTTGGTTGCCTGCTCCACTACGGCCAATGGTCGGCATAGAAGTGCGCCCACGACCATTGCTATGGGCATAAGTATGCTTTTAAGTTGGTGGTTAGACATATGCAGTGTTTTATATCTTTTTCGTTATTTTGTTAGCCAGTTAAGTATCTCCGATAGTAGGGTTATACGCTCCTTACTATCTACTATCGTTTCGTATGGGAAGCCCATCACGAATGTCGAGTATTCGCCTCGGTATGCAACTGCAGCCGAGGTGCGGTTAGTGCTGTATTGGAGTGCTGTGATAGCACCTTTGCCACTTGGTGTGACAATCTCGGGCGACTCAACAGAGTATATCTCTTCCGAAGGTAATACGTTGAATGATAGTCTTATACGTTTTGACGCAAACTTTGTTGGTTTGGTGTCTATCTCGCCATTGCGTGTGGTTGCATTGCCACCATATTGAACGTGTAAAACTTGCTCGGCAAAGACTTTGTCGCTATCTGTTGCCTCTGCGCCACTCCATAGGTCATTAAGCAGATAGTTGCCACTTATGAAGATGTTGCCACCATTTGCCGTATAGTTACTTATCGTCTTTTGCATCGCCTCGTTAAGAGCCTTGTATCTGTAGCCCATTGCGCCACGACCTACGGTTGTTGTGCGCTGTTTGCCGAGTATAAGGTCGACTACAGGGTACTTCGTAAGATCTATATTGCCACACTCTACAGCCTTTGCCGATGCCGAGCAGAAGGAGTATCCAAGACTGCGAAGGTCGTTGCCGTGAAGAGCAGGGTAGTCGAAACTATTGCCCGCGATAACCCTATCTTCGTAGTCGGTGTAGGATGTGCCGAGAGCGTTATTCTCATTCTCCGAACGAGATAACTTTCTGTCGAAGATTATCTGCTCGCCAATGAATGATATATCTTGAATATATCCCGCACCGCTATCATACTGGTTGTAGAAACCCGCTATCGAGTCACCCTGTGCGCTCATAGGTGCAGATATGCGGTCGAAACCGTTTATAATCATCACGTTGCACTTGGCATTTGTCGTTGCGCAAGCCGATAGTGTTTCGGAGTCGAAACTCTCGCCACCAGCATTTACCGCAGTGATACGATAACTATATACCTTATCTGCCTCCTGCTTTACAAGTGTCGATGTGGTGTCGATACGTCTACCGCAGTCGAAACCTTTGTCATCAACGCGCGTGTATAGGATATAGTATTCGGGTGTCGCTGTAGGCTCCAATGGGTCGGTGGTAGGCGACCAACTGAGGTGCGCAACGTCGCCCGATAGTTCTACGGCAAAACTATTTACTGGCAACGGCTGAACGACGTAGTCGGTGTTGTATTGGCTTGATAGGTAGCGTAGTACGCCCTTGTATATTGCGCGACTTACATCAAATCGGAATGATGGGTCAAGACCGTAGCGCATATCTGCAAAATTCTGGTGCGAGAGCAACTCCAAGAGCATCGTTGGACATCCAGGAATGCGTGCCTCGTAGTAGGCTCTATCCCACATACCGCGACGTGTCCAGTTTGGTTCGTAGAGGTGGCGTATGTCCGATACTATCTGACTCATTACCAAGTCGGTTAGATCACGCGAGTAGAGGCGCGATAGGCTTCTATCCTCGAACTTGCCCTTGTTCTCCTTGGTAGAGTAGATGCCGAGCGTACCTATGATATCGTCGTTGAGGCGCACGCCAGCATCGGAGTGTACGGCAAGGGCGAGGTCTACGGGAATATTTTTACCCTCCTCCTTCTTTAGTCGCTCCGAGCCACCCATAAGAGCATTCACCCAATGTGCGCGTGACATATAGTCCTCCTTGTAGTCATCCAAGTCCTCTTTAGGTGCATATACATCTGTCGAGAAACCCGACCACTGCAACCAGTATCGCGCACCCTCGGTAAAGCGTGGGTAGCCACTTACGCGCTCCTCGTATATCTCCTCTTCGTTGCGTAGTGCGGGGTTGACGCTACGACAGATATTTCCCATCCCGCCACCAATCTTTACAGCGTCGGCAGTGATAACACCCTTATGTTCAGATAGATTAGATATGCTTACTAACGTGTCGTGTAGACCCTCCTCGAAGTAGAAATCGCCTAAGCACACCCACATTCCGCCACCCATCTGCTGGTTTACGCAGAACTCTCTGTTTCCACCTGTGGCGTGTACGATGTAGTGGGCATCGGTTACAGACTCGGGTAGGGTGTTGTACGATACATAGACGCTGTAGATACCGCTTTGCGTAATCTCTCCGCCCCACGATGCTGTGGTTAGGTTGGTGTTGTTTGTTGTGGTTGCTACTTTGCGCGTTGTTCCATCTGTAAATGGGTTGTGTCCAGAGGGATAGCTCTCATATAGGTGTGCAAAACCGATACCGCCATCCTGCCATCTTTTGCCACCATTATGCTCTGTGTATGAGGTGTTGTCGATACCTTTGTTGTTGTCTATTATCAACTCTTCGGTGCGTGTGCTACGTTCGCGAGGAAGAAGCACCGTAGCACCTGCGCGCTCAAGCATTGGTACGATGTATGGTAGAACATAACTCTGTGTGAAGAGGTCTTCGACGGTCTCCCAAAGGCGTGGTCGTTGCCACTTCCACTCATCCACCTCCTGCTTGAAGTAGTAACCGTGACTCTGCCATAGGGCAATATGGCGATTTTCAAGCCCCTTTGTTGGTTGCGATATGGCACTTATGCGTGTTATAAGCGGTGCGTTGGCGTGGTTTGTAAAACGGTGCGCAGATGTGGCGTTGCTGTGATATAGCGGTATTAGTTCATCTATTAGTTTGCCGTCGGCATATATGCGCAATTTGCTATTTCTATTCTGTGCTGGTAGCACCTTACGAACGCTCTCATAGATATTCTCTACGCTTTCGGGACGCATAGGGTAGTAGGCGAGTTCTACCGAGGCGTATATATCTACCGAGCCTCGCTTTCCTACACCTCGAACAGTGCTATTTTTTATCTTTACATAACTTCCTGCAACCTCCTGAAGCGTAATGCGTTGTAGGGTCGAAGCGATAGAGTCTGTTGTAGCCTTTGGTAGTTTACTTTTTGCCTCTACGGGCGATATGCCAACGACCAATATTGCGATTATCAGAGTATAGTATTTTAGTAACTTCTTCATAGCAAAAAATTGAGATGGCAAATATAAGCAAAATATGATGTGGCAACTCGTTATGGTTGCAAAATTTTTTGTATCTTTACCGCGTTATTTTATTTAAGTATATGAAACGTATGAAGTGTGCTATTATAGGTCACGGTAAGATGGGTCGCGAGATAGAGCGTATCCTTATTGAGAGGGGTCATAGTGTGGTGTTGATTATCGACGAGGCTAATGCCGATGAGTTGACTGCGGAGAGTATCAAAAAGGTCGATGTAGCCTTTGAGTTTACCACTCCAGATACGGCTCATAGCAATGTCCGCAAGGTGTTGGAGGCTGGCGGTAGAGTAGTGTGTGGTACAACGGGTTGGTTGGAGCATCTGCCTCAAATGGAGAAACTTGCCGAGCAGCGCGGTGGAGCGTTGTTCTACGCTTCGAACTTCTCTATCGGTGTCAATATGATGTTTCGTCTAAATCGTCGTATGGCTCAGTTGATGAACCCTCACTCGCAGTATGATGTGCGTATCGAGGAGACCCACCATATGTGGAAGAAGGATGCCCCAAGTGGTACTGCTATTACGTTGGCTGAAGGTATCATAGATAACCTTGACCGTAAGAGTTGCTGGGTAAACAGCACCCCTACATCGGCTGAGGCTCTTGAGATAGAGTCTTTCCGCGAGGGTATGATACCAGGAATACACACCGTAAGATATACCTCGCAGGATGACTTCATCGAGTTGAAGCACTCTATTACAAATCGTCGTGCTTTGGCTATGGGTGCGGTTGTTGCTGGCGAGTATCTTGCAAATAAGCAGGGTGTACACACAATGGATAATCTTTTGTAGAGCGTATGAAGGAGTTTTTTAAGGGCGTAAAGAGTTTTTTTAGTTCGCCTTGGTTTGCAGCGGTTGCTGTGGCTGTTGTTATCTCGGGTTTTGCAGTGTGGTATGGTGCGTGGTGGTCGCTCTTTGTGGTGTTGCCTTTGATCTACGACTACTATATTGGTCACAATATCCGAAACTGGCATCAGAAGATGTATAAGCAGTATGCGTGGTGGCGTATTGTGTGGGCTGTATGGTGTGCCTTTGTCTTTGCTGTTGTCGTAGGTGTTATAGTACATATGTTGCTCTTTAAGTGGACTACGCCATTCTTCGTTACATTTGCTGTGGTTATGGCATATGCTGTTTGGGAGGAGATGCGTAGTCAGTCGAAGGTCTATATATGGCTCTATAGTTGGGTACATTCGATACTCTTTGCTACAGTGCTTGCCTCGATGATTCAGATGTACTGGTTTCAGATGTATGTCATCCCTACAGGCTCTATGGAGAGTACGCTTATGGCGGGCGACTATATCTTGGTAAACAAGGTTAAGTATGGACCTCGTGTGCCTCTTACACCATTGTCGTTCCCATTTGTGCATAATACGATGCCACTAAACCCTACTAAAGACTCGTTCTCTACAACGTGGGAGAGGTCTTATCGTCGTTTGGCTGGTCGTGGCGAGGTTGAGCGTGGCGATGTTGTAGTGTTTAACTTCCCCGAGGGCGATACTGTAGTTATGGAGATGCCTGCAATAAGTTACTACGAGTTGCTACGCGATAGACAGTTGGGTGCTACCGAGGCGGAGCGTCGTAAGGCTTTGATGGATAACTTTACGATTGCCGTTCGCCCAATGGATAAGAAGGAGAACTATATCAAACGCTGTGTCGGTATGCCGGGCGATACGCTTACCATTGTGGATGGTGCGTTGTATGCTAATGGCGTTAAGGAGGAGTTTGTGCCGAAGCGTCAGTATATCTACTACAACGAGATTACGGGCAAGCCTTTGAAGATGGGTATCGATAAACTCTCGGGTAGTTATGTAGAGTTGCCTGTTACGGATGATACCCTTTCGGAGTATGCCAATACGGAGCGATACCGCCTCAAGAAGATTGGTGGCGCGGTGTCGGGTACTACACTCTTCCCACACACTGCGGATTTGGCGCATAGGGTGTGGAGTATCGACGATATGGGACCTATATGGGTGCCAAAGGCGGGTGTTACAATCGAACTTACCAAGGAGAATATGGCTATGTATGGTCGCTGTATTGCGGTCTATGAGCAACGTCTTGTTGAGGAGCGTGATGGTGTTATCTATATCGATGGCGAGCCAGCAACGCACTACACCTTCCTTATGGACTACTACTTTATGATGGGCGATAATCGTCACGGCTCTCTCGATTCACGTTTCTGGGGTTTTGTGCCAGAGGATCATATCGTGGGTAAGGCATCGTTCATATGGTTCTCGGTAGACCCTGCGCTCGGTCTTTTCGGTGGAGGCATCCGTACAGAGCGTATGTTTACATCAATTGAGTAATTACAGATATCGTGGCACAAGATAGTTATAAGACAATAGCGCGTCCTGCCGAAACAACATATCGTCAGTTAAGTAGCAAGTTTTTGGTCTACGCCTACCCTGTGGAGAGCGAGGCTGAGATTAAGGAGCATCTCGATGCCTTGCGTAAGCGATGGTTTGATGCTACACACCACTGCTACGCTTGGCGACTCGGTCCTCACGGTGAGCAGTTTCGTGCTAACGACGATGGCGAGCCATCCTCTACTGCGGGTAAGCCGATTCTTGGACAACTCCTCTCGCAGGATGTTACCAACTGCTTGGTTGTTGTGGTGCGCTATTTCGGAGGGACAAAACTTGGCGTTCCAGGACTTATCGCGGCATATAAGGAGTCTACAGCATTGGTGTTGTCGGAGTGCGAGATTGTGGAGCGTACGGTGGATGTTGTGGTGAATGTGTCGTTCTCGTATATTGTGATGAACGATATTATGCGCATTGTCAAGGATATGCAACCCAAGGTCTTGGGTCAGGAGTTTGACAATCTCTGTACTATGACCCTCTCTATTCGCGAGGGCGATTCCGAGCAACTTATAGGTCGCTTGGAGAAGGTTGAGGGTGCTACGGTTGAGGTTTTAGAATAGTAGTTTGCATTGGAGAATAGTATAAAAATAAAGGGTGCGAGGGTGCATAACCTCAAGAGTGTGGATGTTGAAATACCACACTCTAAACTTGTTGTGGTTACTGGTCTGTCGGGATCGGGAAAGTCTACGTTGGCCTTCGATACAATCTTTGCTGAGGGTCAGCGTCGCTACGTTGAGAGTCTTTCGGCATATGCGCGTCAGTTCTTGGGGCGTGTGGAGAAACCCGATGTCGACCTTATCGAGGGTATTGCTCCTGCTATTGCTATCGAGCAGAAGGTTATATCGCGCAACCCCCGCTCTACGGTGGGTACAACTACTGAGATATACGACTACCTAAAGTTGCTCTTTGCTCGCATTGGTCGCACCTACTCGCCAACTACGGGCGAGGAGATTCGTTGCTACGAGGTTGACGATGTTGTGGCTCATATTATGGATATGAGCGATGGCGCGCGCGTCGTGGTGGCAGCACCGCTGTTGCTCAAGCAGTCGGAGGGTATCGTTGAGCGTATCTTGACACTTATGGAGGATGGCGTTAGCCGTATCAGATATGGTGGCGAGGTGATGCTTATCGAGGAGTTTATGCCTCGCGTGAGTGGTGATATGCCACTCGATAATATCGAAATTGTTGTCGACCGCCTTGTGCTTACCCACGAGCAAGATACGGTGTCACGTCTATCGGACTCTGTGGCGCGTGCTATGGGCTATGGTGCTGGCGAGGTGCATATCATCACCGATAGGGTTGAGGTCTTTACCTCGCGATATGAGGAGGGTGGTGTGACCTACGAGCGACCTACGGAGCATCTCTTTTCGTTCAATAACCCTATGGGTGCTTGTCCCGTGTGCGAGGGTTATGGTAAGATTACGGGTATAGACGAAAACTTGGTTATCCCAGATAAGTCGAAGAGTGTGTATAATGGTGCTGTGGCGTGCTGGAATGGTGCCTCTATGAGCCGTTGGAAGAGCGATTTGGTGCTTAACTCTTCGAAGTGTGGCTTTCCGATACATACGCCATACTACGCTTTGAGCGAAGAGGATAAAGCCACTCTATGGCAGGGTAATGAGTATTTCTATGGTATCAACGATTTCTTCGATTATGTTGATACACAACGTCATAAGGTGCAGTATAGAGTGCTTAAAGCGCGATATATGGGTAAGACCCTATGTCCCGAATGTCACGGTGCGCGCCTAAAGAAGGAGGCTCTAAATGTCAAGGTCGGAGGTAAGAATATCTCCGAGATTGTGGCGATGACCATCGGCGAGTTGTCGAAGTTTTTCGATGGCTTGTGCCTCGATGAGCACGATACAAAGACTGCGGAGCGTGTCTTGTTGGAGATACGCAACCGCCTGAAATATCTTATGGATGTGGGTCTTCACTACCTTACGCTCGACCGTATGTCGGTTACGCTGTCGGGTGGCGAGTCTCAGCGTATCAACCTCTCTACATCGTTGGGTAGCAACCTTGTAGGCTCTATGTATATCCTTGATGAGCCGAGCATCGGTCTGCATCCGCGAGATACTAACCGACTTATCGGTGTGTTAAAACAACTCCGCGACTTGGATAATACGGTTATTGTTGTAGAACACGAGGAGGAGATTATGCGCGCTGCCGACTGGATCGTGGATATGGGTCCAGAGGCTGGCGTATGTGGTGGTGAGGTAGTATATAACGGTCCTGCAAAGGATATTTTAGAGGCTAAAAATTCGCTTACGGCAGAGTATCTTTCGGGACGTATGGAGATTGCAATACCCGAGCGCAGACGTGCCTCTGCGGGTGTGGTGCGTATAAAGGGTGCAAGACATAACAACCTCAAAAACATAGATGTGGATATACCGCTCGGTGTACTTACCTGTATTACGGGTGTTTCTGGCTCTGGTAAGTCGTCGTTGGCAGATGATATCCTCTATCCCGCTCTTATGCGTAAACTCAAGGAGACGACACTCACGCCTGGTGACCACGATAGCATATATGTGGATAGCGCGCAGTTGCAGGGTGTGGAGATGGTGTCGCAGTCGCCCATAGGTAAGTCTACGCGCTCCAACCCAGTGACCTATATCAAGGCGTACGATGAGATTCGTAAACTCTTTGCCGACCAGCCATACGCCAAGCATACGGGCATACAGCCTTCGGCATTCTCGTTTAATATGCCTGGTGGTCGTTGCGAGGAGTGCGAGGGTGAGGGTGTTATTAAGGTGAGTATGCAGTTTATGGCAGATGTGGAGTTGCAGTGCGAGGCGTGTGGAGGTATGCGCTTCAAGTCTGAAATTCTGGATGTTAAGTACAACGGCAAAAACATATACGACATCCTTAATATGTCGGTTGATGAGGCTATTGATTTCTTCTCTGCCGACACGAATAACTCTACTTGTAAGCGTATTGTAGAGCGCATACGCCCTTTGCAGATGGTGGGTCTTGGCTATGTTAAGTTGGGTCAATCGTCATCTACATTGTCGGGTGGCGAGTCGCAACGTGTGAAACTCGCCTCGTTCCTAACAAAGGAGCGTAGTACCGAGAAGATTATGTTTATCTTCGATGAGCCTACTACGGGTCTTCACTTCCACGATATTGGTCGTCTGCTAAAGGCCTTCGATGCCCTTATTGAGCGCGGACATACGGTTGTTGTTGTGGAGCATAATATGGATGTCATCAAGTGTGCCGACTGGGTTATAGACCTCGGTCCAGATGCTGGTAGCGAGGGTGGCAATATCGTTATTGCAGGCACGCCAGAGCAGGTTATGGAGTGTAAGGAGGGTTACACCGGAGAATTTCTTAGAAGACACAATGAGAGAGTTTGAAACATATACACTATCTAATGGCATAAGAGGTATACATCGCAGGGTAAGCAGTGGGGTTGCTCACTGTGCCTTGGTTGTAAATGCTGGCTGTAGGGATGAACTAAAGGGCGAGTATGGTATCGCCCACTTTACCGAACACGCTCTGTTTAAGGGTACGGAGCGACGCAAGGCATATCAGGTAAACTGCCGTTTGGAAAACCTCGGTGGCGAACTGAACGCCTATACCACAAAGGAGGATACCACGCTCCACGCTACGGTGCTACGTCGCGATTTCAGACGCGCTGTGGAACTTATTGCCGATGTGATATTTCGCTCTACATACCCCGAAAAGGAGTTGAAGAAGGAGCGCGAGGTTATTGCCGACGAGATAAATTCATATAAGGACTCGCCCTCGGAGCGTATATACGACGACTTTGAGGACTTGATGTTTAAAGGTTCGGAGTTGGGACATAATATCCTCGGCTCAAAGACCTCTATTGCTCGCTTCGATGCCGAGGCGATACGTCGCTATGTGGATAGATGCTACACCACCGACCATATGGTCTTTTCCTCGATTGGTAACTTCTCTGTGGCTACTGCGCAGGCTGTTGCAGAGCAGTATTTGGGTGGTTTCGCACCCACCACGCGCGGTTATAAGCGTGCCGAACCTTTGCCATATGAACCATTTGATGTAGCTCTCTCGCGCCATACACACCAGTGTCACGGTCTTATCGGCACGCGAGGCTATAGCATCGCAGATGAACGTCGTCTGCCATTAGCACTGCTGGTAAATATACTTGGTGGACCTTCGGCTAATTCGTTGCTTAATATAGAGTTGAGGGAGAAACGTGGTCTGTCGTATAATGTTGAGGCTACATATACGCCATACTCCGATTGCGGTATCGTAGGCATCTATTTCTCTTCGGATCACGATAATGGCGAGCAGTGTGTAGAACTTATCGAGGAGTGTGTCGATAGAGTGCTTCGTGAGCCTATAACACCACGACGATTGGCTATCGCCAAACGCCAGTTTGTTGCGCAGATGGCTATCTCTATGGAGTCTAACGAGGGGTATATGCTTGGTGCTGGCAAGAGTCTGCTTTTGTATAAGGATATAGATACTTTGGAGGAGGCATACGCTAAGGTTATGGCAATTACCGCCGAACAAATCTTCGATGTCGCCAACGACCGCTTCGCCCACCTTTCACGATTGATATATAAGTAGTTATGGATAAATTAGAACAGTACATATTAGACAATACAAAGCCCGAGGAGGCGTTGATGCGAGAGTTGGAGCGTGAGACCTATTTGCGCGTTATCAACCCACGAATGATATCGGGACACCTGCAGGGTAAACTCCTTGAGATGTTGGTGCGTATGATGCGCCCAAAGAGAGTTCTCGAAATTGGTACATTTACGGGATATTCGGCACTATCCATCGCGCGTGGCTTGGAGGATGATGCTCTGCTCGATACTATCGAGGTCGACGATGAGTTGGAGGATATTGCGTTTAAGTATTTCGATAGGTCGGAGTATGGCTCGCGCATCCGTCAGCATATAGGCTCGGC
>JAGCKG010000057.1 GCA_017647625.1 Alistipes sp.
ACGACGCCCATCGCACACGCATACTCATTAACCGCTCGGGATGCTACTACTATAACAAGGACTACACTAACACCGAGAGTGATTTATTAGATGCATTAAATTATGATGACGGCGCAAGGTTAGGTGATATATTGGCTTCACTCGGCGACCTATATCTTCAAACAGGCAATTATCAAAGAGTTATTGAGGGCTCAAATTTACTTCTCTCCGCAGATCTATATCCTGCCTATGCACACTACCAAAAGGTCTATGCATACCTTGGTTTAGAGGATTACGAGGCGGCTATCGACAATGCAATTGCTATGGCGATGTATGACCTTAGCAATGTGGGTGAGTTGGAGTTTAAGTGGATGTTGTGGCACGATGTGGAGTATGCTCGTAAGAGACTACACGAGAGTATTACCGAGGATGTAAATAGTGAGAGAGTCCATCAACACCTCGCTATTGCCGAGGCTCTGCACGACTACGAGGTTATGCTACCACTGATTGAAGTTTTTAGTAAGAACTACGATGAGGAGCAGGGGCTTATATGGCTAACACAATACTCGGCGAATGCTGGAAAGTATGACGAGGCAGCACTTAACATTACAACGCTTATGGAGGGTGCTGAAGGTGAAGACCTATACTTTCTGACAGCTGAGCGTTGTGGCTATTATCGCCTTGCAGGCGAGTACGATAAGGCATTAGCTGATGCAAGCAGACTTATAGAACTTATACCAGAGGAGGTGTATGGCTACTACACCCGAGGTTGGATATATGAGCTTATGGGTGATGATGATGCAGCTATGGCTGACTATAACCAAGGTATCGAGGTAGATGACACCTACGCCTACATCTATCTGATGCGTGGCGAGCAGTATCTTAAGATGGGCGAAACGGAACTTGCCAAGGCGGACTTCGAGCGTGTTTTGGAACTCGATACAGAGGTTACAGATGGCTCTTGTCGCCACTATGCACTCCACTTTCTCGGTCGTGACAATGAGGCTATCGAATGGATAGAGCGCATTATAGAGACTGATCCCTACAAACCAGGATATCGCTATGACGAGGCCTGTCTTTATGCTCGTATGGGTAATGTAGAGCGAGCATTGGATGCGTTGCGTATGACTCTATATTATGGTTATAAGTCAAAGGCGCATATCGAAAACGATGATGAACTCGACCCCATACGCCACACCGAGGCATACCAGCGACTTATGGAGGAGTATTTTAATGAGTAAGAGAGTATGAAACGACTAACACTAATTTTTGCAATACTCCTTACGGTGGCGTGCGGAGGTGCTAAAAAGAAGCAAATTATCATACAAGGTCAGCAAGAAGCTTTGCAAACAATAGAACACTCAAACAGTGAGTTAGACCTCGCAATAGGTATAGATGATGAGGTAAGAAGCAACGAATTGGTGAGTGTCGCTCAACGGGAGAGGAGAGTAAATCTCTCATCAAAGGGGATGATATTCGATGTTACAGTAACAGACGCAGACGGCTTTGAAGAGTACAGTGATATTAGAATAAAAATCACTAAGAGTGGTATAGAGGTGTTTGATGGTTATGCAGGGCGAGTTTATGGCGACTTTGAGTGTGATGTAGATAAATTCTTTCCCAGCAAGAAAAATAGTGCAATAACCGCACCTGATGATGTGCTATTCTTTGTCGATTTAGACTTTGATGGTGTGAATGAACTTATTACAGGTCGCTCGCCCTTTGCTGGTAGTCAGCGCAATTTACCAAGTTTTGGCTCTATATATCGGTTCGATGATAGCAAATATACGGATGCGACAGATGAGTTTACTTCGCGTTGTGAGGTATTTAACGAAATCGAACCATACTGCTTTATCGTAGATTATCGTAATAAGTCAATCATTCACTACATCGATGGTGGTTATATGAGCGGCGGTTGGGAGGTCTACAAATATCATAATGGCAACTATGCCTACGACAGATATGTGCACTTTGAACGTGATAATAATGGTGACAATGTAAATGTCACAGTATCATATAATGATGGGCGCGAAACTTACACTATCTCCTCAATGTCATATATCTTCGATGAACAGAAATGGCAATATGAGTAGACTGATTATATTGAGATACACAATTATAATAACAAGTGTAATATCCCGTTTTATACTTGAGATGCGCTACGACTACTTTTAGCGCATCTTTTTATTTTTTGTGGATAAGTTGTTGTAAGTAATAATAGGTTTATTATAAAATACGCTTATAGTCCAAATAATTATACTTACCTTTGCAAAAGGAAAAGATACCGTCGCATATGGAGCGGACGGTATCTCTTAATGATGAGAAAAAATTGTCGGCAAACATCTTTCTCGTCGCAAATGAAGTGACCCCAAAAGTTTAGACAAAAAACTTTTGGGGTCACTTCATAATCAGGATACTTTTTTGTTATGGCTCATCATATGTGGGGATGGTGAAATATTTTCTTTCGTGGTCGTTGGTCTCCCACTCGTCATCGAGGTCATCGTGTTGCATATAATAGTAGTCGTCGCCCAAAAGGAACGGTATCACACAATCGGCAAATGGCGAACAGCACCACCAATTCTCCATAATAAGCAGAAGTCCCTCTTTGTAGTCCAATTTTAGACTATCGGGGTACTCCTTATATGTGTGCGAATTTACGATTATATCGTATATCATTTTTGCATTTTCGCCCTCTATTGCAATCCATATAGTTCCGCAGCGGTCAGTCATATTCTTATCCTCCTTAATTAAAACGGCAAATCAGTAGTATCCTCCTCAAATCTTCTTGCCTCAGCCTCCTGTTGTAGTTCATACTCTGTTTTTGGTGGGCGGACAAAGTATTTACCCTCATCATCTTTAATACTGTAGGACCACGGTACGCCATCATTGCATCGCTCTGATAAGATGTAAATACTATCGTGTGGAACCAGAAAGAAAAGTAATTCATTAATAATAAAACCTCCAGAACAGCCGGAAACTCTCTCCTCAATATAGAGCACTCCATCTTCGTATTTATACTCTAATTTGTAGTTGTATTTGCTGGTGTCTGGTAATAGTGATGTTGGCAGCTTCTTGTTTTTACCAAAATACGACATTTGCAGAATATCGTAGACCCTCTTGGCATCGTCGCCATCTACCACATATTTGCTGGTATCAGTAATTTTACTCCAATCTATCATATCTACACTATTTTGATTATATGCAAATATAGTAAAAAAAACGGAATTACAATCTGTTACACACTCGTTTTCGCTCTTTGTGGGACTTCTCGTTTGAATTTCCAGAGTTCGCTCCAGCGATCTTGTATAGTTGCCTGATCTCTCTTCGGCCTCTTCAGGATCGTTGATATTGGAGGTGTCGTAACTGACAAACATCAACGCGCCCTCCACATCAAAAAACAGATAACTGTATTATGATGCTGTGCGATGCAAAAAAAATATCTACCTTTGCACCGCCAAACTAAACTTTAGCAGATGAAGAAAACTATCAAACAGACATACCTTGCAGATACAAAACCTCATTATGAACTACTTGACGGTTTGCGAGGTGTTGTCGCCCTATTGGTGGTTGTATACCACATTTTTGAGGGACTTGCATTCGCTCAAGCCACTGATGGGGTAGGGAGTGGTGTGATTATGGTACTCAACCACGGTCATATTGCTGTGGACTTCTTCTTTATCTTATCGGGTTTCGTAATCTGTTATGCATATGATGACCGTTGGGGTAGTATGTCGCTCGGAGGTTTCTTTAAGCGTCGCCTTCTTCGTCTGCATCCTATGCTGGTAATGGGTGCTGTGATTGGTGCTATAGCATTTATCGCGGTAGGATGTGAAAGATGGGATGGTAGCATTGCTCAAGAGCATTGGGTGATGATTGCTATGGTGTTGACAATGTGTATGATACCCGCTGTGCCTGGAGTGCCATATGAGGTGCGTGGCAATGGTGAGATGTTCCCACTTAACGGACCGAGTTGGTCGCTCTTCTTTGAATATATCGGCAATATCTGCTATGCTCTATTTATGCGACGTATGTCGACCAATGTGCTGGCACTCTTCACATTGTTGCTTGGCATTGCGCACGCTTGGTTTTTTATAGGAGATATATCGGGGTACGATATGATAGGTGTGGGGTGGACAATAGATGCTGTAAACTTCTGGGGAGGATTTATTAGAATGCTCTTCCCATTCAGTGTGGGAATGTTGCTTGCACGCATATTCAAACCAAGAGAGGTAAAAGGTGCGTTTTGGATATGCTCACTTGCGCTCGTAGCACTCTTTGCTGTACCATATATACCATCTAATGGCATCAGTGTCAATAGTCTTTATGAGTTCCTATGCATTGCGTGCATATTTCCAGTTATTGTATGGCTCGGTGCTTGTGGCTCGGCAAAAGGAGTTGTACATAAAGCAAGCAGATTCCTTGGAGAACTATCGTATCCACTATATATTGTACACTATCCAATAATGTACATCTTCTATGCTTGGCTTATTAAAAACGACATCTACCTGTTAGGAGATTGCTGGGCGGTTTCACTTTTGGTAGTAGCCTCAAGCATAACGCTTGCCTATCTCTGCTTAAAATTGTATGATAAGCCTATTCGCAGGTTCTTTGCCAGCCGTAGCATACGTTGAGATGATGGGCTTCCTCGAAAGGAGCAGACCGAGAATGAAGTGACCCCAAAAGTTTTTTGTCTAAACTTTTGGGGTCACTTCATTTAGTCACTCCCTTAAAGATTATCAGAAGGTTGTCCTTTTAACGCCTCGTTCAGATATACATAATCAACCGCATTTATATAATATTCATTACCCAGGTATTTTACTTTCACATTATACCTATAAACACGACCTGTACGTCCATCAGTTTCAGTTATATTTTCATAAGTAAGTGTAGGCTTCTCAATTAACTCAGGCATAAATATATCTTCATCAAAGAGGATAAGTTCTCCATCTAAACAATAGAAAAAGTTCATACTATCAAACGTAAACCTATAGATTCTGAATTTATACAAATCATCATATATCTCTGCTTTAAAACGCACACCAAAAATTCCGTGATACCAACCATCTACAGGGTTTTCTGGATTATAATAGTTTCCATTGAAATCACGATAATCAGTTAACTCTCCCCAAAACTCTTTCTTCCAGTATTCCTTGTTCGTCGGCTCGGGAACATCAATATCCTTATTTATATGCGTGACATTATCAAGACTTGAAACTTCAATTGTCCCCACGTGATTAATAATATAATAATCTATCTCCTCCTCTCTAGATACATATTTTACTGTAAATCCACTATCAGGAACAGTAAATGTTTCACCTGTATATACCCCCCAATCACTCATACAGCTATCAAGCACCTCATAAGCAGCGAAGTCGTTATTATACCACGTACTTGTTAAAGTCTCTGTTACAGTAGTGCCATCAGAGTAGTATCTATCAATATACAATACAGCTCTTTTAATATCAAAATCATACTTCTCTTTTGAATCATCAAGCTGAAGCTCCTTTCGATACTCTGTTCTCAAAAGCTCAACTTGCACCTTAGCTTGATACTTAACCTCAAATTCCAAAGTCTTGCTAATGGTTTCATCAACATTTACTCCCATTAGTTCAACCTTAAATTTTGCAACAACATCATAGTACGTTGTTTCTTCCTCCTCAATATGCTCAATCTCGTTTGTAACAACCTCGACACACTCTGGTTCACCAAGTTCTAAATATGGCATTTGACCATACTTTTCATCTGTATAAACCTCGTATGATATATCAAAATCAAATGTTTGACCTTCTGCCACAAAACTCTTTTGACAGGTATACATCAAAGGATTGTCGCCCTCGGATTTCTTTACGGCATCAGTAAAGGTAACCTCCTTAATCTTGTTTAAGTTGTTGGTGCTAACCTCGTTAGTGCCACTCTTCAGCCTAACATAAGCCTTTGGAGAGGATTCAGATACACGCTCATCACCAAAAGTATATGAACTCTCCCCACTGATAGTAAGCAAAAACTCTTCGCCACCATTAAGCACAAATGGAGAATCATTATCACCATTATCGCCACTTAGTGTATAGGAAATACTACCTACAACTTTGTCTTCAACCTTTGCCTGATAGCTAACAACAAAACTCAAAGTTTCTCCAACAGGACTTTCAACATTCTGTCCGACCAACTCAACTTCAAATGTTGCCTTAACATCATAGTATCTAATCTCAACATCTGCTCGAGTGCTGTACTCATCAGAGATTTCAACCATAACAAGCTTTGGCTCTTTAATCTCTAAGTAAGGAATATTCTCATTACCATCAAGTTTGTAAACCTCATAACTTGTATCAAAGCAGATTGTCTTACCACAAGCACCAAATGTTTTCTTATAAACATTAGTTACTGGGTCGTCACCACTGGTTGAAGTATCGGTACTTATTGTCCAATTATCATCCCTTAACAACTCACTGCTAATTGCAGAGCTAACACCATCATCAACACTAAGTTTAATAGTTGCCTTAGGCTCCGCGCTATATACACTCTCGCCATCACGACTAAACATACCAACTTGGTTAATATCAAGAAAAAGCTCACCGCTATCTACTATCTCATTGTTTTGAGAACTATTTTCAATCGTATAGTTAAGATTTCCATCAAGCTCAGTTACATTCTCAACAACACCAATATACTTAACCTCAATCTCAAATAATTGCGACTGTTCTGACTCGGTATTAACGCTCTCAAGCTTAACATTAAATCTTGCACTAACCTCAAACTCTGTATCTTCAGTAATAGATGCACGACTAACAGATAACGCCTTAAGTGAAATAGGAGATTTTTGAGCTCTTGTATCATCAGGAGCATTTGTTACACCATAACCAAAGTTTGCCTCGTTGACCTTAATATATGGCATCTCAAACTCTTTATCTTGAGAATCTATATATGTATAAACCTCGTGCGATAAATCAAATACCACCTTTTGACCACCGATAGTAAACACCTGATTTGTAGAATAAACCACAGGTTTATCACCACTTGTAGTTTTGGTAACTTCGATATCTTTGCTAATCTTTGTTAAAGCTTCAATATCTTCAGCATAAACCCTTTTTGCAAGAGCAACGACGGAGATACTTGCCTTGGGCTTACAAGTATAAACTTTACCATTAGGATGAGTATAGCTACTCTCTTGTGAAACAACCACATATAGTGGCTCTTCCTCTGTTACTTGTGCAGGAGACTCTGCCGTACCGTCACCTTTGTTCTGACTCTCATCGCCTTCATTGTTTTGATTAAAATCAACAACAAACTCAACATTACCCAAATCAGAATCATTTGGATTGGTAGGTGCAACGGCGGACTCACACGCACTGCAAACAAATAGCAAAATTATAGCTACAACGCTGGTGATAAACTCTTTGATATTAACCATACTTATATCTGTAATTATAGAACATCCCTTTAGAATACCACGCGGATGCCAATCTGCATACGCCAGCGCGATAGCACGTCGTCGGTGGTGTAGTTTGCCTCGGTGAACTTATAGACTGGGCGGTAGCCACCCTCTACGCTCTGGAGTTCTGTTACGGTCAAAGGCGAGAGTGTCCAGTTAGAGGTGCGGTGTACCATACCCCACGAACGTGATAGTAGGTTAGTGAGGTTGATAATGTCGCAAGTGAACTCTACGCGACGCTGACTGCTATGGTCGAAGTAGAAGGACTGCGCTATATGCAAGTCGAGGCGATGCTCGAAAGGCAATGAGTGCGAGTTGCGCTCGGCAAACTTGCCACGATGTGTGCGTAGGTACTTGTCACCCTTGATATAGTTGTTGAAGCTATCCTTTGAGGTGTCGTCTGCCCAACTCATAGACTCCATCTCCGCCTCTGTAGGGATGTAAATCAAGGAGTTACCCTTATAACTGTCGCCATTAACATCCTTGCCACCCTTGTAGTATGTCAGCGAGTAGTGCTCGCCCGAGTGACCATTGTAGAGGAGCATTACGTTGGTGCCATAGCGACCATAGCGACGTGCGTATGATAGGGATGACACAACCTTATGTGGAAACTCATAAACCGAGTTGCTTAATGCTGGGTTGTTGCTCTCTGTGGCATATGTGCGACCCCAGTTTGTTGATGACTGTGCCGAGAAACCATCGTTTACGCTCTTTGACTGCGAATAGGTGTAGGCTGTAGTAAAGCGTAGTCCGTGCAATGCACCTACGAAGTCGTACTCAAGGCGTGCTGTTGTAGACCACGAATAGCCCTTCTGGGTGTTGCTCAAACGGTATACTGCCGAGTATGGCTTCTGTGTAGCGTTGTAGTATGTCGAGGCTGTGGTAGTGCCGTCACCACCAACATAGAGTTTGTCGCCCTTATCCTCAGCAATAAGGTTTTCGATGTAGATGTTGTTGAACCCCTTGGTGTAGTCGGCATCGAGGCCAAGTTTTAGACCCTTGTGGGAGTATTCCAAGGCAAGTGTGGTGCGGAATACCTGCGGATAACGGAAGTCTTTGTCTACGATGTCGATAGATGGGTTGCCCTGCACACCTTCGGTCGATGAGTCGACGCTGAAGGCTGGAGGGTTGGTGCTGTTTGTGACACTCAACGAGCGTAGACCATTGTTCTGGTAGCAGTTTGAGAGCCATACAAATGGCACACGACCAGTGTAGATGCCTGTGCTGGCGCGCAACTTTAGACCACGTGCAAGTTGAGTCTCGAAGCCTACGCGAGGTGAGAAAAGTAACTGTGTGCGAGGTATGTCGCCAGTCTTTGTATTGTGCATTGTGGCATAAGCACTCTCGTTGAATGCATCGTTTACAAGTGGGGTGTCGAACATAACGGGTAGGTCGGCACGCAGACCATATGTAAGCACGCCAATGTTGCTTAATATAACCTCATCCTGCGCATATACGGCAAACTGACCAGTGGTCATCGCAGGGTTGCGCTTGCCGTCGGCAAAGTAACCGTACTGGTATTTCGATGCCTTGTCGTTGAGGAAGTTGTCCAACGAGTCGTAGGTGTACGTTCCTCGCGCGTTTGATAGGTAGAGGTTGTCGGCACGATATATTTCGTTCGATGTACCGATAGTGATGTTATGCTTGCCTCGTGTGATGTTGATGTCGTCGCCAAAGATAATGATATCCTGATCAAGCATCGTGCATCCCGAATATGGGTCGGTACCTATCGTCGCAGAGCCGTTGCCATTCTCTCCTAAACCGTTGATAATAACTGCTGGAAGACTCTCTGGCGATGTGCGACCATCACGAAGGCGTGTGTAGCCAACACGAAGACTATTTGATCCCCACTCCTTGACGCTATTCAATTCTGCCACAACCGAATGTGTACGGTTGATATTGGTGTACTCTGCACCTCGGAACTTGAACGACTGCAAAGAGTTAGCCGAGTCGTCAGCATCGGCATAGAGCATATTGTAACGCACCGATAGGTGGTTGTCGCTGTTGATATTCCAGTCGAGACGTGCTACGGCAGAGCCAGTGAGAGCCTTAACCTTATGCTCGTGCCAGCCACCACCGTTGTAGCCTGTAAGCGCCTCATATCGCTCCGATATGCTCTTTGCTTCATCGAGTGTTAGTGCTGAAGCTCCCGTACCTGGGTGGTTTGTCGATGGTGTGATACTACGGTTAAACTCGCCCGCAACGAAGAAGAAGAGTTTATCCTTTACAAGTGGGCCACCGAAGGTCAAACCAAGGATGTTGGTTGTCTGCTGTGATAGGTAGGTGCGCTCCTTAACATCTTTGCCCGGTGTCGTACCCCAGAAGTGCTCGTTATTATAATATGTATATGCCGAGCCTTTAAACTCGTTATCGCCCGAGCGTGTAACAGCCTTTATTACACCGCCAGTAAAACCACTCTCGCGAATGTCAATGCTTGATGTAGAGATAGTTACTGCACTGAGCGCATCTAATGGAATAGGGTTTGCCTCGGTGAGCGAACCAGTCATACCCGTAGTGCCAAGACCGTAGATATCTGCCGATGACGTGCCGTCGATTGTAAAGGCGTTGTAACGGCTACTCTGACCACCGAGGATGATACCACCCGCGGCTGGAGATACGGCAGATGATAGGATGTTGGTAAGGTCGTATATCGAGCGGTCGATAGATGGCACACTCTCCATCTGCTCGCGGTTGAAGGTGTTGCCAGAGTTGTTTTCCATCGAACCAATAACCAATACATCATCGACCTCCAAGGCAGACTCGTGAAGTTCTTCATTTATGGTTGTTGGCTGACCAAGTTGCAGGGTTATATCCTTGTAAACCACGCTCTTATATCCAATATAAGAGATTGTAATCTCATACGGACCACCCACACGCATTGCGCTGATAGTGTATAGACCTTGGTTGTTGGTTGTGGTACCATAGTGAGTACCCGATGGTGTGTGAACAGCTACGATTGTAGCACCAATAAGAGGTTTGTCGTTAGCGGTTACGATACCACGCACTGACGAGGTAGTAACCTGGGCCATCGCTACTGCCACGACAAGAGACAGTACGACAGTTAAAAGCAGTCGCTTCATAGGTTGTGATTTAGGGACACTATTTATGTGTCAGGTTAAAGACTAAAATCGCACTCTTGTGGTGCAATGCGGTTGCAAATATATGAAAAAATATTATATGTGATGCATAAATTACAATTTTTTTTGCATACCAAAGTATATATAAAGGGAAGTTGTGGGATATTGTCTAAAACAAGAGGAAAATATTTAAATGAAGTGCTAATTAGTTGGATATATTATAGTTGATAATAACTATAAAACACAACTATTAATATATCTAAATAACAGAGAAATGTATTCTGCGTTTTGTGGCGTTAAAATAGGGGTAATAAGGGTGAAATAAGAATGAAATAAGAATGAATAAAATTGCATTTATATTTAAATATGTAATTATGTTTAAAAAAAATGTTTTTGTTTGCTTGTTATTTAAGATAATTGGGTTATCTTTGTGCGTTAACTTTGCGCCAAGAAATCGGGTCGTTTATCGTGTGGCGTGTGCCTGCGAAGTGATATGTGGCTGATGGCTTGGATGTTAGGTGAGAAAACTTTAATAACTTTATAAAACTTTATTTACTTAAAACTAATGCTTATGGTTAGAAAAGTTGTACTTTCAATGGTTGCAACTCTGATCTTGGGATGCTTCGGAGCATTCGCTCAAGGTCAGCGTATCACCGGTACAGTAACCGATGAAACTGGTATGCCAGTTATCGGAGCGGCAGTTGTAGTCGAGGGAACCTCTCGCGGTACTACTACCGATGTATCCGGTCATTATGAGATTGCAGCTTCATCTGAGGCAAATCTGGTATTCTCTTACCTTGGTTTGCAGACTCAGACTGTAGCTGTTGCAGGCCGTACTAAGATTGATGTGATCCTTGCATCTGATTCAGAGCAGATCGAGGAGGTCATCGTTCAGGCGTTCGGTACTGCTAAGAAGGAGGCCTTCACTGGTTCAGCGAAGGTTATTAAGTCGGAGGATTTGGCTAAGACTCAGTCATCTTCAGCTGCCAGCGCTCTTGTTGGTAAGGTTGCGGGTCTTCAGACATCATCGAGCTCAGGTTCACTCGGTTCAGAGCCTTCGATTCGTATCCGTGGTTTCGGTTCTATCAACGCTAATCAGGCACCACTTTGGGTTATCGATGGTGTGCCTTATGAGGGTGATATGAACAACATCAACATGGCTGATATCGAGACAATGACCGTCTTGAAGGATGCTGCATCTAACGCACTTTATGGTGCTCGTGGTGCTAACGGTGTTATTATGGTGACCACAAAGCGTGCAAAGGCTGGCGATGCTCGTGTAAACTTCGATGCTAAGTGGGGTGTTAACACTCCTGCTCGCGTTCTTTACGAGTACGTTAAGGATCCACGTCAGTACTATGAGATGCACTACACAGCGTTGTATAACTACTTCCGCGATCAGGGTAACGAGACAACTCAGGCTTATCAGAAGGCTGTTTCTCGTTTGACTTCTAACGAGGTTGGTGGTTTGGGTTACAACGTTTATAACGTACCTGAGGGTCAGCAGCTTATCGGTACAAACGGTAAGTTCAACCCTAACATCGGCAAGGATGATTTCCGCGTTGTTGAGGTTAAGGATGAGGAGACTGGTGAGGTTCGCAAGTACAAGATTCAGCCAGACGATATGTATGATGAGTTGTACGACCCATCATTGCGTCAGGAGTATAACTTGAACATCTCTGGTGCTACCGAGAAGTCTACATTCTTCGCTTCTCTCGGTTTGTTGGACAACACAGGTATTACTGATGGTTCTGATATGCAGCGTTGGACAGCTCGTCTTCGTGGTGACTATCAGGCAAAGAAGTGGTTGAAGGTTGGTGCTAATATGAACTATACACGTTTTGAGTGGAACGGTGCTTCTTCTTCAAACGAGGGTGATGGTTCTACAGCCGACGTATTCTCATACGTTGCTAATACAGCTCCTATCTATCCTGTTTACGTACGTGACGAGAATGGTGTGATTATTAAGGATAAGTATGGTTGGCCAGTATATGATACCGGTGATGGTAGCCACCACGGTTTGATGAGCTCTAGCCCAATGCAGGCAAGCCCATTGCAGCTTATCTGGTTGGATCAGTCTTACTCTGAGGGTAACGCATTCGGTGTTAACGGTTTCGCAGACTTTATCATCACTGAGGGTCTTAAGTTCACTGTTAACGGTGCGATCAACATCGATGAGACACGTTCTTCATCACTTTCTAACCCATACTATGGTCAGTTCGTAACTAACGGCGGTATCGTTTCTAAGGGTCACTCACGCTCTTACTCTCACAACTTCCAGCAGTTGTTGACATATGCAACAACATTTGGTGCTAACGAGTTGAGCAACATTGACTTCTTGCTTGGTCACGAGACATATTCTACACGTTATTACTATGTAGGTGGTGCTAAGTCTAACATCTTCTCTACAGACAACAACGAGTTGGCTGGTGCTGTAGTAGATATGAGTAGCTCATCTTCATACCGTACAGAGTACATCAACGAGGGTTACTTCTTCCGTACTCAGTACAACTACGACGAGCGTATCTACGCATCTGCTTCATTCCGTCGCGATGCTTCTACAAACTTCCACCCAGATCACCGTTGGGGTAACTTCTGGTCTGTAGGTGCTGCTTGGATCATCAGCCGTGAGGCTTGGTTCAACTCTTCAGCTCTAAGTATGTTGAAGGTTAAGGCATCTATCGGTTCTCAGGGTAACGATGGTATCGGTTCTTACAAGTATACTGATATCTATTCAGTTAGCAATGATGGTGCTGGTGGTATTGCAGTTGCATTTAGCCAGAAGGGTAACCCTAACATCACTTGGGAGACCAACACTAACTTCAACACTGGTGTTGAGTTCGGTTTGTGGCGCGATCGCTTGACAGGTAGCATCGACTTGTTCAACCGTAAGACAACTGATATGTTGTTCTCTGTACCAGTTCCTCCATCACTCGGTTACTCATCATACTATGATAACATCGGTGATATGGTTAACCGTGGTATCGAGCTTGAGTTGAACTTCGATATCGTTCGTTCACGCAACGTAACCTGGACATTCGGTATGAATGCTACTCACGTACGCAACAAGATCCTTTACTTGCCAGACGTACGTAAGGACTTCGAGGTTGATGGTTACGAGGGCTTCATCAGCGGTGCATACTTCTATGGTGAGGGTCTACCTATGTATACATTCTTGATTCCTGAGTATCGCGGTGTAAGCGAGGATGGTGAGTCACAGTGGTCATACAAGATTCCATTGTATGATGAGAATGGCGAGCCTACAGGTGAGTATGATGAGGGTGTAACTACTAACTACAACTACGCTACACAGACTACATCTCGTAAGCTTAAGGGTAATGCAACTCCTTGGGTATATGGTGGTTTCAACACAGCGTTCTATGCTTACGGCTTCGATTTCTCTATCGCATTTGACTATCAGATCGGTGGTCAGGTATATGACTCAGGTTATGCAAGCTATATGTCATCTCCTAGCGGTTCTTCAGTAGGTAACAACTACCACGTTGACTTGATGAAGGCTTGGACTAAGGGTACAAACGAGGATTCGCAGATTCCACGTTTCCAGTATGATGACCAGTATACAACTGCAACATCTGACCGTTTCTTGACAGATGCGTCATACATCAATATTTCTAACATCAACTTTGGTTATACACTTCCTGCTAAGTGGTGGAACAACAAGATTCAGGCTATCCGTATCTATGTTGCTTGTGACAATGTTTACTACTGGTCACGTCGTAAGGGTCTTGACCCACGCCAGAGTTTCAGCGGTGGTACAACCAACGTTAACTACTCACCAATCCGTACTATTTCAGGCGGTGTAACTTTGACCTTCTAATTTAACTTAGATTATGACTATGAAATTAAATAAGATTTTGATGGCTTCAGCGGTAGTTTTCGCTGCTGTAGCGTTCACAGGTTGTATCAAGGAGGTCTTTCCTAAGGAGTCTGCCATCACTGAGTCACAGCTCGCACAGAGTAGTGCTGGTATGGAGTCTATGATGAAGTCAGTACCTGCCTCTATGGCTGCTCACGTTGCAGCAAGTTACGACCACTCAGATTTTGGTTATCACTCAATCGGTCTTTACAAGGATCACCACGCAATGATTATGTTCCCTTGCGCACGTGTTGATCGTGGTGGTAACCCATACTACTCACGTCTTCAGGCACCTAACTACGGTTTTGATATGGGTACCAACGGTGGTTATACTCACTACATTTGGTATAACTACTACCCATTCATCAAGAAGGCTAATGATATCATTGGTGCTGCAGGTGATGATGAGGATTTGAAGACCTACCGTGGTCTTGCAAAGACTTTCCGTGCTTTGTTCTATCTTGATTTGGTAGGTTACTACGACTGTCTTCCTGCTAAGGCTCCAGAGCTTCCAAGCTACGAGACTGACTTGGCTAAGCCAGAGCTTAAGGATTTGACAGTGCCTATCGTTACTGAGAACACTACTGAGGCTGCAGCTAAGGAGAACCCACGTGCTAAGCGTGAGGATATGTTCAAGTTCATCTTTGATGATTTGACAGATGCTGTTGCTTGCTTGGAGACGTTCGAGACAACAACTCCTACATACCCCGAGTTGCCTGCTATCTATGGTTTGTTCGCACGTGCTTATATGTGGCTTGGTCAGTTCGAGGAGGGTATCTACTCTAATATCACTGTTGAGGAGGATGGCAAGACTGTATATCCTTATGAGTTGGTTCTTACAGGTCGTGCTGCTTACCAGAAGGCTTACGACTATGCTGAGTTGGCTATGCAGACTGCAAACGTTCCATTTATGACACGTGAGCAGTATTCAAATGTTACAAGCGGTTTCAATACCCCTGTTGCATCTTGGATTTGGGCTACATCTATGTCTACTGATACCGTTATCAACAACTTGTTGGCATTTGCTGCACACGTATGTCCTGAGGCATCATACGGTTATGGTCCTTTGGCTTGTGTAGGTGTAGCAAAGAGTACATACGATCGTTTGGGTAGCACAGATATCCGTAAGAAGCTTATCGTTGGTGAGGACACTACTTACGACCAGTTCAAGAACTACACTTCTATGGGTCGTGACGAGTGGGAGGAGCTTGCATACCGCGCACCTTATACAAACTTCAAGTTCCGTCCAGGTCAGGGCGAGCGTGTTGACTATATGGTTGCTAATGCAGTATCATTGCCAATTATGCGTATCGAGGAGATGAAGTTCATCGCTATGGAGGCTAAGACACATCTTGGTCGTGCTGCTGAGGCTGCCCAGGATCTTGTTGATTGGACTTTGGCTAACCGTGCTGACGTATACATCTTCAACGAGACTGACGAGGAGAAGGTACGCGAGGAGATCATCTTCCAGAAGTCTGTTGAGTTCTGGGGTGAGGGCGTTATCCTCTTCGATATGAAGCGTTTGGATATGGGCGTTCACACTACAGGTCAGAACTACCAGTCTGGTATGTTGTTCGACACAGAGGGTCGTCTTCCTTGGTGGAATCTTCCAATTCCTTCAGGTGAGACTGCAGTAAACACTGTTACTAAGGATCAGGTTGCTCCAGATCCATCGTATGGTGTTGAGTCTCAGGATGCTATCTAATGTGGCGCTATTTGTAACTATTAAATAGAACAAGAATATGAAAAATATAAAGTTTTTATTTCTACTTGTAGCAACACTCTTCGCTACTGCTTTCACTGCGTGTCAGCAGGAGTGGGAGCCTGGTCAGCCAGACTCTGAGTTGAGTGTTTACTTCCCAGTAGATATCAGTGTTGCAACTTTTGCAGACGTTGATAATGAAGATACTGTGGAGATCGACGAGACAAAGACTGCTGCATTCCCAGTATATCGTCAGAAGGCTTATGCTGACACTGAGATGACTGTAGATATCCGTTCACGTTTCCTCAACCCTGATCAGGTTGTATACCGTGAGTCAGATAAGGAGGGTAATGTTACTCTTCAGGTTACTGTAGCAGAGGCTTTCACAGTTGAGGAGAGCGTAACTTTTGCTGAGGGTGAGCAGGTTGCATACCTTTATATTCACCTTTCAAAGTCTGTTAAGTCACTTTCTATCGGTGCTCTTTACGATATCGAGATCTTGATTAAGGATGCTATGTACCAGGGTAACTACGGTCTTAGCCGTAAGACCTTCAGCGTAGGTATTCCTGAGACTTGGAAGAACCTTGGTGATGAGCAGACAGATCCAGATTTGAAGCTTGGTACATATACTGAGGACTTCTTCGTAATGCTTTACGGTATGGATGCTGGTAATATGGTATACGTTACTGTTGAGGAGAGCGAGGCTCGTAAGGGTGTTTACCGCTTTAAGAATGTCTTCAGCCAGGATAACGTAGTTGCACTTTTGGGTGGTATTCCATCAGATATGCAGTTTGCTACTGGTGATACTTACATCATTGTTAATGCAAGCGATCCAAAGGCAGTATACCTTCCATATCAGTATGTAGGTATCGGTATCCCAGGTTATATGGATCAGTTCTATATTGCATCTGGTAGAGCTATCGGTGCTAAGGATGCAGAGTTGGTTAATGGTGTTATCAATTTCCCTGCTTCTACTGTAGGTCTTCTTGATCAGTCAGGTGCTGGTATGTATACCAACTCAACTGGTAAGTTGCGTTTCACTCTTCCAGGTGTAAGTATGAAGGATTATTCATTTGCCGTTTACCACAATGGTACAGAGACTACTCCTGATAACAGCGAGACTCGTGCTTACTTCGAGTTCGTTCCTGGTGCTGATGTTGCGAAGTATCGTTTCATCGTTGTAGAGGGTAATGTTCCTGCTTCAGAGGAGATTAAGGAGGGTACTGGTCTTAACCAGACTACAACCATTAAGGTTAACGAGAATATTACAAACTTGGTAGACGCCAAGGTTGATGAGAATGGTGCTCTTTACATCACTGATGAGAATGGTGAGAAAATCTACTTGGATGACTGCGCTGAGTCTTCAAAGAATGACACAACTTGGTATATCTCATTGCCAAAGGCTGGTCTTTACACATTGTTCGCTGTACCTTACAACGAGAATGGTGAACCAGTAAAGGAGGATGATAATCTTAAGATTGCACGCACATTCTTCTACTACCACCCAGCAAATCAGAACCACGAGGGTGGTGTACCTGATATTGCACAGCCTGTAGTTCGTCTTGAGAGCGTTGCTAACTTGATGGGTGCTCAGTATGAGTCAAACTATCCATCTTGCTTCTTCCTCGGTTTCGATGTTCAGTGCGACGACGCTGAGTTGGTAACTAAGATTATGTGGTACTACTCAAAGACTGCTGATCTTCCAAGCGACATTGACGCATACTCTACAGAGGGTCAGATGGCTCTTATCGCTAAGGCTGGTGCTGATGGTGACATCACATCAACTATGCTTGCAGACCTTAAGACGGGAGGTAACCCAATGCTTATTACTTCAACTCCTAACACCGAGTACACTGTAGTTCTTGCATTGACAAGTATGTATGGTAAGACTACTTACTACACAGTATCTGGTAAGACTACTGAGTACTATTTCAATGTTGTTGGTGGTAGATATGAGTTCGAGGAGGGCACATCAAAGATGACTATCGAGATTGAGCCATTCTTCAACGCTACTGAGTACCGCAACACTGGTTGTGGTGAGTTGTACTACATCAACTGGATTGTTGAGGATAACGCTCCAGATGTAAAGGTTCGTGAGTTCCCTATGATTGCATTCAAGATGCCAAGCGAGAATGCTATTATTACTTACGGTCAGGTGAATGGTTACAAAGGTACCTTCTTCAACTATGACTATGATAAGTATGGCGATAACCCAGATAAGGTATGGGGCTTTGAGAGCTCATCACGTCCATTTAGTGATCCTATGTACTACGCTACTGAGTCTATGGTTCTTCACTATGATGCGACAACTGGTGTTATCAACGAGCTTGCTACTTATTTCCGTCAGTATGTAAGAGAGACTAAGGTTGTTGTTGAGAATGGCGAGGAGAAGACAGTTGTTACAACTACTTATCCATACTCATTCACTCCAGCTGCTACAGTTTCTTACGTAGAGCCTGAAGTTGATGAGAACACTGGCAACGAGACTACAGACGAGGAGGAGAACACTGGCAACGAGCCTGCTCCTTCAAAGATGGGTACTTGCCGTGGTCCTAAGACTTGTAACCTTCAAATGAAGAAGGGTTTGAGCTTTGAGGCAGTAAGTATTAAGTAATCATAAGCATATTTCCCAAGGGTGGCGATGTCCACTACGGTATTGCCACCCCGAGGATATGAGAGTGATAAATTAAAAATAATAGACATTTTTAACTTATGAATAAGGGTAAAATTTTATTGATATGCTTGGCGGGTTTGTTCGCAGCATCTTGTGCTAAGGACAACGTTGATCAGCCTGTAGTTAACGCTCCAGAGGCTGCTATCGCCAAGAAGTTCGTGA
>JAGCKG010000058.1 GCA_017647625.1 Alistipes sp.
ACGCTCCGAGAAGGAGCGGTAGTGTTGCAAGGCAAGGATTGTCGTTGGCACAAGGACTGCCGTCTGCTTGCCATCGCACGCCGCCTTGAAGGCTGCTCGTATCGCCACCTCGGTCTTACCAAAGCCCACATCGCCACAGACAAGTCTATCCATTGGCTGATCGGACTCCATATCACTCTTAATCGCCGCCACAGCACTCTGCTGATCGGGCGTATCCTCCCACTTGAACGAAGCCTCCAACTCTTGCTGAAGATAACTATCCTCCGAGAATGCAAAACCCTTGGATGCCTTACGCTTGGCGTACAAGGCTATCAACTCGCGAGAGATATCCTTAACCGCCTTTTTGGTGGTATCCTTCAGTTTCTGCCAAGCACCATTGCCGAGTTTGTATATCTTCGGAGCCTCGCCCTCGCCACTCTTATAGCGAGAGATACGATGCAGGGCGTGAACATTTACAAAAAGGATATCGTTATCCTTATATATCAGTTTGATAGCCTCCTTAACACGACCATTCTCATTCAACTTAACAAGACCACCAAAGCGACCGACACCGTGATCTATATGTACCACGAAGTCGCCCACCTTCAAGGCATTAAGTTCGGCTACGGTCATCTGCTCGTCGCGCTTTATCTCGCCACGCAGACGATAACGCTGATAACGGTCAAATATCTGATGATCAGTATATACGCATATCTTGAGCGTGTTATCCACAAAGCCCTCGTGAATAACCAAATCCTCGGCACGGAAATCTACCTGACGACGACCAACCTGATGGAAGATGTTTGTAAGACGCTCAACCTGCGCCTTGTTATGCGAGAGTATCATCGTCTGATAACCTCGCTCCTTATTCCAACGGATATCATCCGCCAACATCTCAAAGTTACGGTTAAAGGCTGGCTGTGGCGCAGTATCGAAGGTTATCTCCTCGACAGCCTGACGCTCACGAATATTATCTTTGCGCACCACAAGTCTTGACTCTGCCCAATCTGCCAATAGGCGTTGACGCGAGGTTACACGCGAAGCGAAACTCTGCGCCTCCTCCTCATTTTCAGCACTCTCCAGCAACTTTTTGCGCACATCGGCAATCTTGCGTAGCGCAAAGTCACCATCACTAACCCACCACGTCGCCTCGCCAGCAAACTCCGCCAACGATACCCTTGCACTATTCTCACGGGTGGTATTTGGGATGATATAGACCTCCTCGGGACGCTCCTCCGAGAGCTGACTCGCAATATCAAACCTTCGCAACGAGTCAATCTCATCGCCAAAGAAGTCAACACGATATGGACGCGACTCGGCATACGAGAATATATCTACAAGACCGCCACGCACAGAGTACTGACCCGGCTCATAGACAAACTCCACACGCACAAAGTTATGCTCCTCCAACCACGCTACAAGGTCGCTCTGCTTCATAGCATCACCCGTATGCAGATGCAACGACTGCTTGTCGAGATCAACACGACCCGTTACCGTCTCTGCCAACGCCTCGGGATAGGTACACACAACAAGGTAGTCCTCCTTATGGTTGGTTATAGCATTGAGCGTTGCGGTACGTTGCACCACACCTTGAGCATCCTCCGAGCCATACGCCAACGAGCGTTTATAACCCGATGGGAAAAATGCAACAGCCTCATCGTTAAGCAGTTCATAGAAATCGTTAACAAGATAAGCAGCACTATCCCTATCCTCCATAAGGAAGATATGAATACCACCCATACGCTCTATGACCGTTGCAGAATATAACGAAAAAGCCCCGCCGACCACCTGATTTAGGTGGACGGTAGAGCCTTTATCTTCCAAACATTTGTACAACTTATCCGCGAGTTTGGAGTCGCGAACAAGCCCCTTTAAATAGTTCATATCGCTTCGTTAGGGTTTTACTCTTGAGAGTTAACAAGAAGCGACTCTCCCTTTCTGTCGAAGTATCCTACATCCACCATACCTACGCTCTGCGAAGAGGTTAGTTTAACGAATGTCTTATACTTGAAAATCCAACGCAATCTTCTTGATATCAAGCCCTTTGTAAGGTATGCCTTAACATAAGGACTCACTCTAAGGTTTATATATTTTGCTCCCTTTTCTGCAAGAAGTTGTACCTGTCCCTCAATCTTATTCTCAAGCAAGATTGTTGGTCCAACCTTACCAGTTCCATAACAAGTAGGACAGATGTCCGAAGTCTCCTCAATGGCAATTGGGCGCACACGCTGACGTGTAATCTGCATAAGACCAAACTTGGTGAGTGGCAGAATGGTGTGCTTTGCCTTATCCTTTGCCATAAGTTGTTGCATCTCCTGAAGTAGTATCTGTCGACTCTGCTGTTTACGCATATCTATAAAGTCGATAATGATGATACCACCCATATCTCGTAGACGCAACTGGCGTGCTATCTCGGCTGCTGCTGCAAGGTTTACCTCTAAGGCTGTCTGCTCTTGGTCATCCTCTGCCTTGGTGCGATTTCCTGAGTTCACGTCGATGACGTGCATAGCCTCAGTGTGTTCGATAATCAAGTAAGCACCTCGGCGCAATGACACATACTTTGCGAATAACGACTTAATCTGTTTCGCAACATCGAACTGGTCAAAAATTGGCACCTTACCCTTGTAGAGTTTCACCAACTTCTCCATCTCTGGCTTGATGACGTGTACATAACTCTTGATCTCTCCGTATAGAGTCTCGTCATCTACGGTAATCTGCGAGAATGTATCGTTCAGCGAGTCGCGAATAATTGTATTCACTCGGCTCATCTCGCTCATCACGCGAGCGGGAGCCTCACTCTTTCGCATAGTGCTAAGAGTCTTGTTCCATCTCTCAATAAGAGAGAGTATGTCTTGCATAATGTCTATATCCTCTGCCGATGCTGCAGCAGTGCGGATTATGACACCGAAATTCTTTGGTAGCACATCGAGTGCCACTTTACGAAGTCGTTTCTTTTCGGCATTAGAGCGTATCTTTGTAGATACCATCACCTTATTCGAGAAAGGAACCAACACCACGTTACGTCCTGCAAGCGACAAATCGGCTGTCAGACGTGGACCCTTGGTAGATATCGCCTCCTTGGATATCTGCACCAATACACTATCACCAACCTTTAGGTGGTCGCCTATACGACCCTCCTTCTCAAGATGTGGTTCGAGTTTCATTGTCTCGACTCTCACCATCTTATCGCCCTTGTGACGACTATCTACGATTCGCTGTAGCGATGAGTAGTTAGCACCAAGGTCGAGGTAGTGAATAAAGGCATCCTTCTCGTGACCTATGTTTACGAACGCAGCATTTAGACCCGGCATAATCTTTCGTACGCGACCCAAATAGATGTCGCCTACCGAGAAACCGTTCTCGCAACGCTCCTTATTCAACTCCACAAGGACCTTATCCTCGCAGAGCGCAATAGAGACCTCCGTTGGATTTACATTGATGATAAGTTCTCTGTTCATAGATACAATTACAATGTAAATCGGTTAACATTAAATAGGTGAAGCTAAGGACTTGCCTTAGCTCCAACTATGTCCTAATAAGAAAAATTACTTCTTCTTATGACGATTCTTGCGAAGACGCTTCTTACGCTTGTGCGTCGCCATCTTATGACGCTTGTGCTTCTTTCCGTTTG
>JAGCKG010000001.1 GCA_017647625.1 Alistipes sp.
AGCGAAAGCGGGTGCAAAGGTACACAAAATTTCTTACCTTCCAAACTTTTTGTAAACTTTTTTCAAAACTTTTTTACCCATATCACAAACACCCACTGATAACCAGATACTTACATAATAATCCTTTTTCAAAGAAAAAGATACCGTATTATATATATAAATATAGGTATAATTATAAACAGCTTTCGCCCTTCCATTTCAACTAAAAATAATCGCATATTTGAGAGCAAAAAGTGACATTATGCATAAATTTTCAAATTAACGCTTGCAATTCCAATATTTATGCTTATATTTGCATAGGCAACGTTAAGGATATTGCTTAACGACATACCTGACATTAGAACAAAATAGTATAAACATTGAGTTAAACCGATTACAACCTATTATGTATTAGTGCGATAGGTGTATCATACAAGAGAAGTGTCGGAATAAAGGATACTTTAATATTTTAGATATTGGCGATATGAATAATATGCACTATGAAATATTCGCTAAATATCGCAAGAGATAGGTAAAAATATACAATCTGCAACACGAAGTTTTGTTTGCTTTCATTAATTTTCAACAGTGTTGCATCGGGGAGTCCTTAATCCACGACTCCCTTTCCTTTTTATTTTTCGCACAATTTCCGCTTAAAAACCCAATAAATTTCCTAACTTTGTGTCGAAGCAGAGTTATATCAACAACACAAAACTATGAAACGATTGCTCGCCACCCTACTATTTATCGCATCAGCGATATACACGACATCGTGCGGAACGATATATTTAGACGCAATACCAGCCGAAGTGTCGACAATGGAGATACCTGCCGAGGGCGGAGGTTTCACATTTAAGGTTGTCGATTATGAGGAGATTGTCCCAACACGCTTCCAACCTGGCGAGGCAATTAAGGACTACCGTTATCGAATTGTCGAGGATGGCATTGCAGGCGAGGAGTCCCAAAGTATGCACGAATACAAGATATACATAGTGTTTGCACCCAACGACACAGACCACACCAAGGAGTACGCGATTGATGTTAAGATTGCTGACGATTTCTACCGCTGGCCCGAAGAGCAACGCTTTGGCGAGTGGCAGAGGGTTTGGATAATCACCCAACCAAGTTTAGCAAGCGAGTAGCACAACCTATTTAGCATTGAAGTGACCCTAAAAGTTTTTCGCCTGAACTTTTGGGGTCACTTCACATACTAAACGTATTTCTCATTCGCTCTTTTGATTGAGGTGCCGAAGTAGCACCACTATCACGCTAAATTATAATTTTTGATTAGAAGGCTGCAGATACTTTCGCTCGGCAAAAATGCCGACGATGGACTGTACTTGGCGTACTGCTCATTGTCGGGACTTTTTATTAGGATAAAGTCGAGAAAAGTTTGATTAGCACCACGACCAAATTTAGCGTCAGAGTGGTGCTAATTTGGTGGCGATAAAGAGAAAGAGCGGATGGGACATACTTGGCGTATTTCCCATTCGCTCTTTTGATTGAGGTGCCGAAGTAGCACCTCTATCACGCTAAATTATAATTTTTGATTAGAAGGCTGCAGATGTGGCCTATCGTAAATGAAGATCCCCACGGGATAGTACAAGAAGTACAGCCCGTGGGGTCTTACTTTTAGGATAGGTCGCAGATGCGCCCTTATAATCGAAAATTATCGGCGGGGTTTGATATCAAGCTTCACAGGCTTAATCAAATTCTCTGGAGAGAGAACGATATCAAGCTCCTCCTTGGTAAGAATGCCGTGCTCAAGAACGAGGTCGTATACACGACGACCAGTAGCCATAGCCTCCTTAGCAATCTTTGTAGAGTTCTTATAACCGATGATTGGGTTAAGTGCTGTAACGATACCGAAGCTATCCTGAACATACTTCAAGCACTGCTCCTCGTTAGCCTTGATGCCATCAACGCAGTTTACGCGCAATGTATCGAAACCGTTCATCATAATCTCAGCAGACTCGAAGCAACACTGTGCCATTGTAGGCTCCATAGCGTTAAGCTCCATCTGTGCCTCCTGACCACACATTGCAACACAAGCATCGTTACCGATAACCTTATAGCAAATCTGGTTCATAACCTCAGGGATAACAGGATTAACCTTACCTGGCATAATTGAAGAACCTGGCTGACGTGCAGGAAGATCGAACTCGTGGAGACCGCAACGAGGGCCTGAACCCAAAAGACGAAGGTCGTTACAAATCTTGTTAAGCTTAACAGCCACGCGACGCAAAGCTGATGAGTAACCAACCATACAAGATGTATCAGATGTTGCTGCTACCAAGTCCTCAGCAAGCTTGATATCCCAACCAGTAATCTGACGCAATGCAGCGATACACTTCTCTGCATACTCAGGCTCTGAGCAGATACCAGTACCGATAGCTGTAGCACCCATATTTACTGTTAGGAACTCCTCAGCAGCGAACTCAAGGTTCTTCTTCTCCTCGCGAAGAATCTGTGCAAAAGCACCGAAAGTCTGACCAAGAGTCATAGGCACAGCATCCTCGAGCTGTGTACGACCCATCTTAAGGATGTTAGCAAACTCCTTAGCCTTCTTTGCAAACGACTCGATAAGAGCATCGTAGTGCTTCATAAACTGCTGGTGTGTAGCGTATAGACCAAGGTGGATACCGCAAGGGTAAGCATCGTTGGTAGACTGTGAGCAGTTAACGTGGTCGTTAGGAGAGCAATACTGATACTCACCAGCCTCGTGACCCATAATCTGAAGGGCACGGTTAGCGATAACCTCGTTAGCATTCATATTTGTTGTAGTACCTGCACCACCCTGAATCATATCGCAAGGGAACTGGTCGTGGTGCTGACCCTGCATAATCTCAAGGCAAGCCTTTGAGATACCGTCGAACTGCTCGTCAGTCAAAAGACCGAGCTGGTGGTTAGCCTCAGCTGCAGCCAACTTAGTGATTGCAAGACCGTTGATAAACAAAGGATAGTCAGAAAGGTGGAAACGGCTAATTGGGAAATTCTCAATACCGCGCAATGTCTGCACACCGTACAATGCCTCTACTGGCACCTCCATCTCGCCGATAAGATCGCTCTCAACGCGAGTTTTACCTGAATACTTAGTAGTCATAGTTTATAGGTTTATGTTTATTAGTTGTTTGTACTCTCCGTAAGTATCACAAAATATTACGCTAAGGTAAAGATAAATTCCTAAACCACCAACTATTATCTAAATATTTTTTCAATTTGATACATATATCGGATATTTAGAGCATCGGTGGTTTCGTTTTATAATATTTTTATTATCTTTGTACATTATATGTACACCGATGGATAAGATTGGGCTATTTCCGGGTTCGTTTGACCCATTTACACGCGGACATCAAGCTATTGTCGAGGAGGCATTGCGTCTATTCGACAAAGTAGTTATCGCCATAGGATACAACACCGCAAAGCGCGGAATGCTCACAGTGGAGGCTCGCAAGGCTCTTATCGAGAGAGTATACGACAACGACCCACGAGTGGAGGTTACTACATACACTTCGCTTACCGGCGAGGAGGCAAGGCGTGTGGGTGCGACGACGATGATTCGTAGTGTTCGCAACACCACAGACTTTGAGTATGAGCGCACGCTGGACCGCATAAACCGCGAGATATATCCCGACCTACGCACGATATTCATCATCGCGCCTGCCGAGGTGGAGCATATATCATCATCATTGGTGCGCGAACTTCACACATTCAACCATAGCATCAAGAGTCTACTCCCCGAGGACGTAGAACTCGAGACGTACCTAACCCACGAAAATAAATAACTAAATATAGAATCTAAAATATGCAATTCACAGCGGAGATGATCGCCGCACTTCTCAACGGCGTAATTGTGGGCGATAAAAACGCCACAGTATCAACAGTATCATCGATAGATGGAGGAAAGGCAGGTGCTTTGGCCTACCTCACAAACCCAAAGTATGAGCAGTATGTATACACCACCGAGGCAAGTATTGTGCTTGTAGACAGCACCTTCGAGCCAAAGGCAGAGGTTAAGACTACGCTTATCAAGGTGGAGAATGTTGGCGAGTGCGTACTCAACCTACTTGAGATGTATAACGCTGCACGCCCACGCAAGCAGGGTATATCGAAACTTGCATCTATCAGCGAGAAGGCTACCATTGGTGAGAACTGCTATATTGGCGACTTCGTGGTTATCGAGGATGGCGCAAAGATTGGCGATAATGTTCAGCTATATGCACAGTGCTACGTTGGCGACAACGTAACTATTGGCGACGGCACAAAGTTCTACCCTGGCGTTAAGATCTACGAGGGTTGCAAAATCGGTAAGAATTGTATCTTCCACGCTGGCGTTGTCATCGGTGCAGACGGCTTTGGCTTCGCACCAAAGGAGGATGGTACATTTGCAAAGATTCCACAGCTCGGAAATGTTATCATCGAGGACAATGTGGAGCTTGGAGCAAACACCTGTATCGACCGCGCAAAGACCGACTCTACAATTATCCACTCTGGCGTTAAACTCGACAACCTTATCCAGATTGGTCACAACGTGGAGGTGGGTGCAAACACCGTAATGTCGGCACAGGTAGGTATCGCTGGTACTACAAAGGTTGGTAGCAACTGCTTCATCGCAGGTCAGGTGGGTATTGCTGACCACATCGTGGTGGGTAACAACGTGAAGATCGGTTCGAAGTCGGGTATCGACAAGAATGTCGCTGATGGCGAGATTCGCTTCGGCTACCCTGCACTTCCGGGCATCCAGTATCACCGCTCGTTTGCAGTATTCCGCCAGTTGCCAGATATGTCGCAGAAGCTCCGCGAGATCGAGAAGCGCGTAAACAAACTTGAGGAGTAGGATGACACCCCGCGTGCGCATTATGGGCATCGACCCAGGAACAAACTATATGGGCTACGGCATAATCGATATTGTCGACAACAAGCCCCAAGTGGTTGTTTTGGGCGATATAGATCTACATAAGATTGGCGATGCGCACAGAAAGTTGCACTATATCTTTGAGCGCGTGCGCTCCCTCACCGAAGAGTACCGCCCTACGGAGGTGGCCTTCGAGTCGCCATTCTTCGGCACAAATGTGCAGTCGATGCTTAAACTGGGCAGAGCGCAGGGCGTGGCGATAGCAGCAGTGCAGAGTTCTATCGAGGGCGTGCCTATATCGGAGTATGCCCCGATGCGTATCAAGCAGGCGATTACGGGTCGTGGCTCGGCAACCAAGGAGCAGGTGGCATCGATGATAAACGCTATTCTCGGTACAGACTACACCCCACGTCGTCTTGATGCTACGGATGGTGCTGCAGTGGCATTGTGTCACTGGTTTACGATGTCTAACGTGCTTACACGCGCCACAGCAGGCGAGAAACGCAAGGGACTGGGTGGCGATAGCAAGTCGCGCAAAGGTAGTAGCAGTTGGGAGAGTTTCGCAAAGTCGAATCCCGATAGAATAAAGCGATAGAGAAGAATACCTATAGGGAGGTTCTATAAATTAGGTCGAGTTGATTTTGTGAGATATTTCGGATAGATTTCTTATCTGTTTCGAGGGCGCTATGCGGGCATAGCAACCGAGAAAAGATATGAAAGATGCCGAAATAGACACAAAAGCGACC
>JAGCKG010000059.1 GCA_017647625.1 Alistipes sp.
ATTAGTATAAAAGTTTTCGTTGTTTCGGAAATTCTATTTCGGTTGCTTTTGTGCCTATTTCGACATCTTCCTTATCTTTACTCGGTTACAATGCTCGCATTGCGCCCTCATAAGAGATAATGAATCTGCTCGAAATAGCCGACAAAATCATCTCGACCTAATTTATAGAACCTCCCTTAACAAACTTCAATGCTCGCCACTCATCCTCACATAGGCACTCCGCAGGAGTTAGACCCATTGCCGTAGCAACACTTGTAATATCCTCAACATCGCCCGCAAGGAAGCCACTCAATAGCAGAACACCGCCCTGCTCCAAGGCATCGACATACTGCGCGATGTCGGCAAGGATAATATTGCGGTTGATATTTGCCACCACAAGGCTATAGCGTCTGCCTGCGATGCTCTCCACAGTGCCGTGGATAACCTCAATACGCTCGGCAAGGTCGTTCAAGCGTGCCGACTCCTTGGCACTCTCCACCGACCATATATCGATATCTATGGCATCGGCACTCTCGGCACCACAACGAAGGGCTACCAACGAGAGAACGCCCGTACCACAACCTACATCCAAGACTCTGCCCGTAGGTTTTAGGGCGTGGATAAGACGACACATAAGGCGTGTGGTCTGATGATGACCCGAGCCAAAGGACATCTGTGGTGCGACAACTATGTCGATAACACCCTCCTTAGCGGGTGCGTGGTGTGGTGCGCGGATGACCATAACATCCTCTATCTCAACACGCTCGAAGCCAGTACTCTCCCACTCGGCATTCCAGTTCTCATCCTCGATAACCGTCTCGCCAAGCAACTTACCATACTCCTCTGCCACAGCCAACGCCTCCTCGCGACACTCCGACCAACCCTCGGCAAGGATATATGCCTTCAACACCAACCCCTCTGCCGTAGTCTCCGTATCGAAACTCTCAAACGGAAAGTCGGCAAGATAGGCGGTAAGGATATCTGACATATCCTCACTCTGACAAGCAACACTTATTTCGATATATTGTTTCATCTCCTCAAACTACACTATATCTATGATTAGTGAACATTTGTACAAAGGTAGGAAAAATTTTTGAAAATAAGGAGTTTCAAAAGAGTAATTAGCAATGATAATATGGTTATTCCCCACCCCCAAATAGACACAGACCAAAAGGTGGGCGTTTTTTCCCATCTTCCTGTCTGCATTATGGTCGCAATTTAGAACCGCGGGGATAATGAAAAACTACTCCGCAGGGGTCTTAAACCTATCGAGGAATGCTATCAACGACATATCGCTGTCGGTAAGTCCGAACTTCTGACGTAGACGCGAACGAGCGACGTTGATACTACCAGTACTCTGGTGCGTGATATTGGCTATCTCCTTGGTAGACAGGTTCATATGTATAAATGTACATAGTTTGCGCTCGTTCTTTGTTAGGTTGGGATACTCCTTAAGCAGGTTATCGAAGAAGGTATCGTTGCTCAAGAGCGTCTTCTCCACCTCTGCCCAGTCGCCACCCGAGGCATCGCCCTGCTGAAGATGACGTATGACACGCCTTAGTTCGTTACGCATCTCGCGGATATCGGTGGCAGATACCACAGCATTCAACTCCTCAAGGATAGCATCGATATTCTTCTGCTTCTCGAACTGCTGAAGACGCTGTATCTTGATAATCTCGCTCTTATAGTTTAGTTCCTGTTCAGCCTTGGCATTGAGCAACTTATGATTCTTACGCTGTAGGCGGTAACGCGAAAGAAGAAGCATCGCCACCACAACCATAAGCACAAGACCTGCGATATAGATGCGCATCATCAGGCGGTGGTGCTTGCGCTCCTGCTCATATGACATCTGCTCCTCACGACGTAGTTGCTCGGTACGCTCCACCTCAAGTTGGTTGATAAGCGAGGATAGTTCCACGATATTCTCTGCATTATGCTGGCGGGTATATATCTCCGCAAAGAGCATCAACGCTTCATACGCCTCTCTATATCGACCCTCGGCACGGTATATATCCTGCAAGAGGAAGTAGGAGTGGATATTCTTCGAGTCGAAGTCGCCCTCGCCAAGCAACTCTATGGAGCGCGTGATATCGGCAATAGCCTGCGCGCTATTACCGCAATTAAGGTGGTAGAATGCCGATGCCGAGTAGTAGTAGCCCTCCTCCTTAAAATTGCTCAACAACGGGAATGCTCTACCGAGATACTCTTTCGCGCCATCGAAATCCTCATACGACAACGCAAGCATCGAACCATTGAGATAGACATTTATCAGAAGGTCATTAAAACCATACTCCTTGCACAAAGCCTCGCTACGCTCCATAATCGCCACCATCTCCTCTGCCGAGAGAGGATAATTGAATCGGTTGTTGAGCGCGCGTATAGTCTGGTGCGCCTGCTCGCGATTATTGTAGTCATCAGCCACACGACTGTTATACTCCATCGCTACCTCTAAATCATTATGGTAGAAGTATGTGACACGCTCCAAGACAAGATATGCCTCGCGCATAGAGGTGATATCACCCGTCATCTCTGCACCACGCAGTGCCTCGATACTACAACTAAAGGCATCGTGATAGTTATCATTGCGCAGATAGATGCGACCGAGGAGTGCATTTGTGCGCGTAAGGCAGGCATCGTCGCCCAACCCTCTATAGATACGCGCTGACTGCAAACGATAGTTCAACGCATTGCGATATTGGTGTAGATGCCCCTCGGCATACTCCGACATAAAATCGTATACCATAGCCACATCCGCACTTAACGTCGTAGTATCCAAGTCCGAGATTAAACGTTCGGCATAGATATATGCAGAGTCACGATTGGCGGTACGCAGACGGCTAAACATATCGAAATCGTGTTGCTGATGACGCGAACTGAAGGGCTGTGCCAGAACATTTTGCGCCATACAGACACAAAAGAGTGATATTACGATTGTAACTGCACGAGTAAGAATGTAATTTTTTGTGATATAGTTAAATCGCATATTATTAGCAGTTTAAGTAAAAATGTTATACAAATGTAATACTATTTTTTTGAAATGTAGCAATAAAATAACATATTTTTTTGCCGAAAAAACTTTTCTGTTCGCTAATTTTGTGTAACGATTAAGCCGAACGTCAAACTAAAACACACTAATACTATGAAAAATCTTCTACTTTCACTTATTACCTTGATTGCTTTTGTAGGTTGCGAGACAACTACTTCGGACGTGCAGAAGGAGCCTGAAACACCTCCAACCCCACCAGCAGAGGAGCCTGCCATTGTGGTAGATATCGACGAAAGCAGACTTACCGAGTACCAAGTAATATATAGTATCCGTCCAAAAGATAAGGAGGCATTCTACTATTGCGATGTTATGTCAAAGACTCGCTTTGAGACTGCCGACATCAACACTGTAAAGGCAGAGTTCGACACTGCCCTTCGCAACTACGCAGAGATGACTGGTGACACATACGAGGCTGTATGCGAGCAGATGCTCTTCAAGGGTGACACCGAGGAGTTTGTAAGCGACGCTGGCTACCGCGCCGACACCGACTTTGTAATCTACACATTCTACTGGACCGAGGGCGAACTAAATACCGAGGATATATACATTACCGAGTTCCGCACACCTTCACACCGTCTATCTTCGGAGAGCGTGGCAATCACTTTCGAGAGTGTAGACCCATACGAGATGACCGTAAAGTGCGTCCCCACAGCAAACGTAGAGCGTTATTACTACTATTTCGCAGAGACAGCAAAGGTTGAGGCTATGCTTGCAGAGTTGGAGGATGAGAACGCCTATATGTCATATCACGCGATGAACGTGGGTACACAGAAGAGTGGCGAGCAGACACTACCACAGAAGGGTCTAAAGCCAGAGACATCATACACCGCACTTGTAATGGCTGTCGACAAGAGTGGTTATCGTATGCAGACATCTGCCGTACAGACTACACCTGCCGTATCGCAGAACTCTCGCATCGAGTCGGAGTTGTTCGAGACACTTCTTGGCGAGTGGAGTGGCGTTCAGACTATCTATGACGGCTACGCAGAGCCTGCAGAGAATCAATTTACAGTAAACATTGTTGCGGGCGTTGAGGACTACGACTACAACTACCGTGACAACAACCAACTTCTTGCTTTGGTTGATGGCTGGTGCAACGTAGCATATTACAGCGTCACAAACCTTATCGAGTACGAGATCGAGGATCCAGAACTTAAGTGGGGTCCAAAGTGGATACTCGATATCGCAGAGGGCGATGTAATCACTATCGATGGTCAGGCTCACCACCCAGTTGTAGGCTGGCAGTTCTTCGGCAACAGTTTTATCTTGAGTGCCAACTCATCAACTGGAGAGTTTGCATTGGACACTACTCTTAACGTGACACTATCGGAGGATGGCAACACACTAACAATCTCTTCTCCTTTGGAGGGTTACTACCCATCGTTGGGTTACAACTTCCAGGATATCGCTTGGATGGCACAGGGCTTTGGTCTAACAGACATCGTTCTTACACGCAAATAATCAATACGCAAATAATTAACTAACTAAATACCTAAAATTATGAAAAAGTTTGCTTTACTACTTCTATCAGCCCTAACGATTATGGGTTGTGAGAATATGTTCCAGAACGAGGATGGTGGCACACAGCCTACCGTAACCCTTGAGCAACTATCAGTATCTGCTACAAGCGTAACTTTCAAACTTACAACCACAGATGCCACCGAGGCTTGCTATATGGTCCTTGGCGACGAGGAGGATATTCCATCACTTGACACTATCCTTGCTGACGGTACAGCCGTAGCACTTAAGGGTGGCGAGGCAGAGGTCACTGTATCAGGTCTTACAGCAGCAACTGACTATAAGGTTGTGGCTGCAGCCAAGAATGGTGCTAACAAGGCTGGCTCTAACACACTATACGTTACCACAGCCGAGGCTGGCTTGTTGGCAGTAGATGTTGAGCTTGTAAACGTAACTCACAATAGCATCAACTTCCGCTACACCATCATTGGCGCTGAGCGCGCTGCATACCTTGTGGTTTATGCTTCAAAGGAGACTCCAGAGGCTTCTTACGTATTCCTAAATGGCGAGGAGTTGGATCTAAACTCTAAGGATGCTGTCGAGGTTAAGGGCTTGGAGAATGTTAAGGAGTACCGCTTGGTAGTTGTTGCTGAGGATGCAGAGAAGAATGTCACTGTAAAGGACGTAACATTCACAACTAAGGATGACCCATCAAACGTTATCGAGCATAACTACACTCGCGTTAAGGGTTCAAAGTATAGTTCTAACTACTATATGATGTTCTCTTACGAGGATGCAAACGAGGCTGATAACTTCGCATACAACGACAAGACTTTGAGCCTTGATATCTATGGTGACCCAGATAAGGATTACCTTCCTGCTGGTACATACGAGGTTAAGGAGTCTACAGAGTGGCCTTGCGTAAACTCTATGCGCTACTCTACATATGGTTACGACAATGGCGTACAACTTAAGAGCGGTGTTGTTGAGGTATCTATTGACCCTGACACCAAGGCATACACATTCGAGATTGACATCTACCTTAAGGATGGTCGCCACTTGGTTGCTCACTACACTGGCGATGTTGACAATATGCCTGTTGTAGATAAGGTTACTATCGCTACTACTTGCACTAGCGCATCTGCAACTACTAACGACGAGGGTAAGAACTGGGCGTTGACACTTGCTGATGCTGAGGGTAACACTGCAGTATTCTTCGTAGCTAACGCATACGATGCTAAGTATCTTGCTAAGAACGCCTACACTATCAACACTTCTGACGAGGAGCTTTCAGCAAGCTCATTGGCGGCTGAGGCAGGTCAGTTCGACAGCGCTACTTCATATTTTGTAGTTGCTGGCGATGCTACTCAGTACAAGTTTGCTACAGGTACTCTTAACGTAGATATCGACTGGGCTAACCAGAAGTATATGATGACATTCTATGGTAAGTTGGAGAATGGTTACGAGATCGAGCTACAGTTCAACGATGCTGTTGATGGCATCTCTTTGAAGCAGTCTTCTGAGATTGTAAGCGTAATGTTGGATGTTGCTACAGCACGCTCATTCGAGGACAACACAAACTGGTATATGACATTCACTCAGAGCGTTGAGGGTGTAGAGAAGTATCGTCTTATCCTCGATGCATTCTGCCCTGCAATGCCTTACCTTCCTGCTGGCACATACTCAACAGCTGGTGCAAACGATGGTTGCAGACTAAATGCCGATGGTACATCACTCTATGTAACTGGCGAGGGTCAGTACTCTCCAGTTGAAGCCTCAGCAAATGTTACTATTGATATGTCTGCTAAGACCTACACATTCAACATTTCATTCAAGATTGAGGATGGTCGTACATTCGCATTTGCATACGTTGGCAAGGTTGACGGTATGGAGATCGTGGATGCTGAGGATGTGCCAGACACTATCAACTGGACAACTTTGACTGCAAAGCATTGGTATAGCGACAACTGGCAGCTTGTTATCTCTGACGAGAGCGGCGAGTACAACTTGGAGTTAGACCTTCGTTGTGGCGACTCATCAGTAAACTACCTCCCTACAGGTGTTTACGGTCTTAACGCCTCTACTCCAACATACATCGACGGTAACTACAGCAAGTTCAATGGAAACTCTAAGGCTTTCAAGGCTGCAACTTTGAATGTAACATACCTTGAGGCTACACAGACTTACGAGATTTCGTTCGATGTAACTCTCACCGACGACCGCAACCTTACTGGTAGCTACACAGGTGCCGTTGCAGGTTCTCCAAAAGCTTAACTCTAAAGTCATATACGATGTCTAACATAATACGACAGCTATTATGAGAAATATTTGGTTAATTCTATGTTCTGCTCTTACCCTTACACTCTTCGCGGGGTGTAAGGGCGATGAGCCAGCATCTACAAATAGCGCAACCCTCACTCTTGAGAAGAGCGTTGTGGATGTAACAGCCGACGGAGGAGAGTTCGAGGTGGCATATACTCTTAAAAATGGCACTGAGGGCGCAGAACTAAAGTACAATGTCGAGAAGAGTTGGGTACACGATGTTGACACATCAGTATCGGGTGTCATCTCGTTCAAAGTAGACGCAAACTACGAGACCAACGAGCGTAAGTGTCGTGTGGAACTTATCTACCCTGGTGTCTATCCTAACCAAACTATCACCATCAAGCAAGCGATAGGTAAGGAACACTCTATCAAACTTGAACTTGTAAAGGCTGCTGCGACATCTATCACTATGAATGTTATTCCACAGGATAAGAATATGCCATATATCTTCATCCTTGGCACTGGCAAGTATTTCGAGGAGAACAATGGCGAACTTATGCACAGCGACGAGGCTTTGTGGGCAAGCGATATGGATATCTTCGAGAGTTTCGGTTCGATGTTCGGTGGCGACGCATCTACAGGTGCTGCAGCCTTCCTATACTCTGGTGACTTGATGGGTCATCAGTTCACTGGCGTAACCCCTGGCACAACATATGTTGCCTACGCCTATGGTTTCGATAAGGAGACACTAAAGCCTCTTACCGAGATTTCACGTCTTAAGATTACCACAACTACCGTTAACGACTACACCCTACACTTCGACTTCAACGTTGAGGTTGACGGTCCTAATGTAGTTATCGACATTGCCCCACAGGGATACGACGGTTACTACTATTATGGCGTATTTTGGGCAAAAGATGTAGAGGGTGCTACGCCTGAACAGTTGCGCGAGTACTGCGAGGATACCTGGGAGAGCGAGAAGGGATACTACTCTTCATTCTTCGATAGCCCAGAGGAGGGTCTACACTTTATCTTCAACGAGTTGGCATTCCGAGGTCCTCAACACTTGGAGACAGAACTCGATGCTAACACCGAGTTCATACTATGGGCATTCGGTATGGATGACGAGGCTTTGCTTAACACCACACCAGAGTTCTATAGTTTCAAGACTGGCGATGTAACGGCTTCGGATAACACCTTCACCGTTACCATCACCGATCTTATGCCTCGTAAGGCAACTGTAAATGTGGAGACTGCAAACAACGACCCATATGTTGCAGCAATACTTCGAGCAGAGAGCCTTGAGGGCTTGGATGACGACGATGCAGTTGAGTATATCCTTGCTAACCTCAGAGTGACCAGCATTAATGGCTCTATGAGCGACACAGCAACATCGCTCAGCCCTAACACCACATACGAGGTGTTGGTATTTGGGTACTCGGCAGGTTGCCCTACTACAAAGGCTACACGCATCTCATTCACAACACCTGACGCTATTATGGCAGACCTCGACTTCTCTCTCAACGTGAGCAAGTACTACGATGGTTCAGCCGTTGCAGCACTCAACCCAGCGTGGGAAGGTGCAGAGGGATATGTTATCGTTCCAGTGGAGGCTGCTGTAGATGCTGATGCTGTAAACTACTACTTCTCTGTGATGTACTCATCAGACATCTACTATTTCGGCTATGAGCAACTTATCAATGTGCTTGTAGGCGAGGGTCCTGCAGATGAGGGCGTTGCATATGTCTTGGAGTACGACAACGATTTTACATTCTTCGGCGTTGCTGAGGATACAAATGGCAACTTTACCGAGATGTGGAAATCTAAGGATATGCGCTTCACACCAGAGGGATGCTCTCCAGCAGAGGAGTTCGTAAACTCAACCGCTAAGAGCAGTGCTACCACTCCAAAGAGCGCATCGCTACACTCTGAGAGCGGACTACTAAGTCTATAATCTAAGACTACAGGGATGTTCTATAAATTAGTAAATTAAGTTTAACAATAGGAAGTTTTATTTTATATTTCGGTCGCTTTTGTGTCTATTTCGAACAGTTCGAAATATCCAACAAAATCAACTCGACCTAATTTATAGAACCTCCCTACATAAACAATAATGGCTACCGAATTGGTAGCCATTATTGTTTTTATGTATGTTACAATCTATCCAACGACTTGCGAATGAGGATGCAACACTCCTCAATCTCCTGCTTAGATATGGTGAGCGGTGGTGAGATACGGAATGCTGTATCGCAGTATAGGAACCAGTCGCTCATAATACCCTCCTCCTTGAAAATCTCCATTAGGCGGTAAAGGTACTCCGACTTACCCAACTCCACAGCAAGCAAAAGACCCGAACGACGTATCTCCAAAACCTTTGTGTGGTCCTTGAGTCGCTCCTCGAAGAGTGCGCCCTTGTACTCGACATCCTCTACAACCCTATTATCAAGCATATAGTCGAGTGCGGCAAGACCCGCAGCACAGCATACGGGATGACCACCAAAAGTGGTAATATGACCAAGGCAAGGTTTATGCGTAAAGACATTAAGCGTCTCGCGCTTTGCAGCCACACCACCAAGAGGCATACCGCCTCCGAAGGCCTTTGCCAAGCATACTACATCGGGGGTAATACCGTACTTTGTCGAGGCAAACATCTCGCCCGTACGACCCATACCCGTCTGAATCTCATCGAAGATAAGCAATGCTCCCACCTCAGTGCATCGCTCACGCAGAGCCTTGAGCCACTCGGGGTTTGGCAAGCGCACGCCCGCCTCGCCCTGCACAACCTCGCAAAGCACTCCCGCAGTACGAGTTGTTATATGCTGTAGATCCTCAAACGAGTTGAAATTTATAGACTTAACATCGGGCAAAAGAGGTCTGAACTCAGCCTTCCACTCCTCGCCTTCGGGTGTTCCCATCATCGACATTGCTCCGTGTGTAGAGCCGTGATATGCTCTGCGCATAGAGATAAGTTCGGTACGTCCAGTATAGCGTTTAGCAAGTTTTAGTGCCACCTCAACAGCCTCTGCACCAGAGTTTACAAAATAGACGCAGTCCAACTCGCCTGGGAGCAGTTGCGCTATCTTATGAGCATACTCCACCTGTGGTCGCTCAACCATCTCACCATACACCATAACGTGCATATAGTCGGCAGCCTGCTGCTGCACAGCACGCACCACAGCAGGGTTCGCGTGTCCCACATTGCTTACCGACACACCCGCCACAAGGTCGAAATATCGCTTGCCCTCGGGAGTATAGAAGAACGAACCCTCGGCACGCGCAACCTCCACCATCATAGGCGATGGCGAGGTCTGACCGATATGCTCCAAAAATTGTTTGCGAAGTATCATAACTAATATTCCACTTTTAAGTCACCACTCTGCTCCGCGCGTCGCAAGATACCCTCATAATCGCGTACCGACGACATTGTCCAGCGCGTGAGAAGTTTTAGTTGCTCGGCATCGCTAAGTTGCCAGCCGTCAACACTCTGACGAATACGCTCCGAAAGCATATATATAAGGATGGCTGCCGAAGCCGAGACATTCAGACTCTCCACCATACCACACATAGGTATCATCAAGAAGTCATCCGCAGCCTCGATAACCTCATCCGAGATACCTGCGTGCTCCGTACCAAAAACCAAGGCAAACTTACCCTTTGTGACATCGAAACTCTCGGGTGTAGCACTACAACGATGAGGCGTGGTAGCCACAATACGATAACCCTCGCTCTTGAGTGCGCGCAACGCCTCGGCAGTGGTGTCGTGATGCTCCACATCTACCCACTTCTGCGTGCCACGCACAATATTAACCGATGGGTCGAACTTACACCTATCCTCAACGGTGTGTATCTGCTGAATACCAAACGCCTCGCAGTGGCGCATAATGGCACTTGCATTCTGGGGATGAAACATATTCTCGGTGAGGATACGCATATAGTGAGTACGTTGAGCCACAGTACGTTGCAACACGTCGCGTCGCTCATCCGTAATAAATCGTGTCATATATTCAAGACGTTCACGAAGCCACTCCTCACTATGCTCCTCTGTGCGCAACCTACTTGCGATATTTGTCATCTTCGTCTAATATTTTGAGGTAACTTTCATATCTCGACCACGCCACAAAGCCCTGCTCCACAGCATCGCGCACAGCACATCCAGGCTCGTGGGTATGGGTGCAGTTGTAGAAACGGCAATCGGGCGCAAGACGCATCATCTCGGGGAAGTAACGACACAACTCGCGACCATCGATATCGATAAGACCAAAGCCCTTAATGCCAGGGGTGTCGATGATGTATCCGCCCTCGATAGGGTACATCGTAGAGAATGTCGTTGTATGCTTGCCCTTGTGGTGACTCTCCGATATCTCGCCAGTGCGTATATCGAGCGTAGGGTCTATATAACTTACAAGTGTCGACTTACCGACTCCCGAATTGCCCGCAACGAGTGTTGTACGACCCTTCAAGAGTTCGCGTATCTGCTCCACGCCAGCACCCGTAGTAGATGACAAGCGGATGATATCGTATCCCGCATCGCCATATATAGCCTCGAACTCCTCGGACTCGGACTCATACTCGCCAACAAGCATATCTGCCTTACCCAAGACTATAGTCACTGGCACACGATATGCCTCGCAGGTAACAAGGAAGCGGTCCACAAACTCACGCGCCGTAGTTGGCGAGTGGAGCGTAACGATAAGCAACGCCCTATCGATATTTGCAGCGATGATATGCGACTCCTTTGATAGGTTTGAGGCGCGACGGATAACATAGTTATGGCGTGGCAATATCTCCACAATGGCACTACTATCGCCATCAGGCTCTACCATAACCCTGTCGCCCACAACCACTGGGTTTGTAGAGCGTATGCCCTTGAGGCGCAGACGACCACGAATACGGCAGGTAAGCATACCGCTCTCGGTGCTAACCTCATACCAACTACCCGTAGAACTTATTACAACGCCCTCGATACGCTCCTGTACAGTATTACTCTCTGTCATACTTTGCTACGGTATTAAGAGTCCACTCCATCATCTTCTGTTGCACCTTCTTCAAACTTGGGCAGATCTCCTCTCCAAAGTTTGCAAGAGGATAGAAGAACTTCGATTCATCCAAAACCTTGTAATCTATATACTTAGGCTCGAAGAAGTCGCACAAGTCCTTATCCTTGCGCTCAATCATATCTGTATACTCTGCTACCTGCTCATCACTCAACCCCAACGAACCAAGTTCCAAGACCTTGTCGGTGCGTATAGCACCTATATTTGCCGTTACAAACAGCGACAATAGCACCGATACTATCCCCCCCGTTGCCAAAAACGAGAATACCATACCGAGCAACGAGTCGAAATTACGCAGGGCATCGAAGAAGAGTATCTTGCGGAATATTGGCGCAATAACCCATAGCACTATCCACGCACCGAGAATGATGACAGCATAACCCAGCAGATATGCTAAGCCCTGATCATCGGTAATCAGCGCGCCTACATTATCGGCATAGTCTGGGGCGAGAAGTATCGCCACATATATACCCACCAACTGCAAGAGCAAGACTATTGCCCCCTTACGCCATCCATAGAGTAACGCCACACAGGCAACAATTAACAATATTATATCTATGACCATTTTGTAAATATTTCAAGGGAGGTTCTATAAATTAGGTCGAGTTGATTTTGTTGGATATTTCGAACAGATTTCTTATCTCTTTCGAGGGCGCTATGCGGGCATAGCAACCGAGGAAAGATGAGAAAGATGCCGAAATAGACACAAAAGCGACCGAA
>JAGCKG010000060.1 GCA_017647625.1 Alistipes sp.
CTACGAAAGTATATTAACTACTACAATAACGACCGTATTAAACTAAAATTAAACGGAAAGAGTCCGGTGCAATACCGAACTCTTTACCAATAAATCTATTTAATAATCCGTCCAATCTTTTGGGGTCAGATCATTTGCGTATTTCCCATTTGGGGCAATGATTGAGAGGTCGCAGATGACCCCTTATCACAGGAAAGTTCTATTTTGCGTATGACACCGAACGAGTCTCTCGAATCACTGTAATCTTCACCTGACCAGGATAGGTCATCTCGTCCTGAATCTTCTTTGCAATATCGTGTGATAGTGCCTCTGACTCCTGATCAGAGAGTTTGTCAGCACCTACGATAACACGCAACTCACGACCCGCCTGAATAGCATAGGTCTTGATAACACCAGGGTATGAAAGGGCAATATCCTCCATCTCCTTAAGACGCTTGATATAAGACTCTACAACCTCGCGACGTGCGCCAGGACGTGCGCCAGAGATAGCATCGCAGACCTGAATGATAGGCGCGATAAGAGATGTCATCTCTGCCTCGTCGTGGTGAGCACCGATAGCATTGCATACATCTGGCTTCTCCTTATACTTCTCGGCAAGCTTCATACCGATAATTGCGTGTGGTAGTTCTGGTTCGTCATCAGGCACCTTACCGATATCGTGGAGCAAACCTGCACGACGTGCCGCCTTAGGGTTAAGACCAAGTTCTGCAGCCATAATACCTGCGAGGTTTGCAGTCTCGCGAGCGTGCTGAAGAAGGTTCTGACCATATGATGAGCGGTACTTCATCTTACCAATAAGACGGATAAGTTCTGGGTGCAAACCGTGGATACCGAGGTCGATAGTAGTACGCTTACCTACCTCAACAATCTCCTCCTCAATCTGCTTCTTAACCTTTGCCACAACCTCCTCGATGCGGGCTGGGTGGATACGGCCATCGGTTACAAGTTGGTGAAGAGCAAGACGCGCAATCTCACGACGTACAGGGTCGAAGCCTGAAAGGATGATAGCCTCTGGGGTGTCGTCAACGATAATCTCGATACCTGTCGCAGCCTCCAAAGCGCGGATGTTACGACCCTCACGACCGATGATACGACCCTTAACCTCGTCAGACTCGATATTGAATACAGTAACAGCATTCTCGATAGCAGTCTCAGTAGCAACACGCTGGATAGAGGCTACAACGATACGCTTTGCCTCCTTTGTAGCCGAGAGCTTTGCCTCCTCGATAGTCTCCGATACGAATGCTGCAGCCTCAGCCTTAGCCTCGTTCTTCATATTCTCCACAAGGACATTCTTAGCCTCCTCAGAGCTCATACCAGATATCTGCTCCAAACGCTCGTTCTGCGCCTTGATAGCCAATGCAAGTTCCTCCTTGCGTGCCTCTACGCTCTTAAGTTGGTTATCGAGATTTTCTTTACGCTTCTCGCACTCAGCATTTTTGCGCTCCAACTCACGCTCCTTATTCTGGAGGTTAGACTCCATCTGCTTTGCGCGCTGCTCGCTCTGCTGAAGCTTCTGGTTGCGCTCGTTAACCTGACGGTCGTGGTCACTCTTAAGTTGGATAAACTTCTCCTTCGCCTGGAGCATCTTCTCCTTCTTTATCATTTCGCCGTCTGCCTCAGCCTTATGAACTATAGCCTTGGCGCGTGCGTGGGCTGCAAAGTAGGCTACAAAACCTCCAACGATAGCACCCACAACAACACCGACGATTATCCATATTGATTCCATAGCAATAGTGATGTTATTTATAGTTGTTATTAAGTTATTTTAAAATAGTCACACAAAAAAGCCCGCATCTATTCCTTAACTTGTTTGACGAATCCAGTGATCAGTCATAGGTGGGGTTCCGAGGCACGCAACAGTCCACTGGTAGCACTTACGCACTACACCCTATGGGTTGAGGCCTTGTTTTGTGACATTACTCGAGAGTTGTCCCAATGTAATATTAGTTGTACAGATCGCAAAGCTTTTAAGGAATCTATGCGGGATAGATCTATTGAAAGAACCTATGCACATTTGGGCGTGCCACCCATATCTTTAGCAAATATTAAGCCTAAAAGGCTTAAGCCTTCACATATTTGCGAATTAATTCTGTTATCGCCTCCAACTCCTCTATATCCTCATCTCCGAGCGATGTGTTACGCTCAGATGTAAGACTAAGTATTGAGTAGCGAAATGCTGCCATCGCCAAACGATCCTGACTATCAAACTGAGGTACACGATTAAACTCAGCGATAGTGTCGTTCAGACGTCGTGCAGCCACGCGGTAAAGCTCCTCATTTGCAACATCCACAGTCATAGGATAGCTCTTACCAGCTATAGATATGTTTATCTTGACCTTCTTATCCATACCCACTGTATATATTACCTATCCTACTTTAGTTTCCCTCCTGCTGATGCTTCACAGCCTCAATGCAACGGTCAATCTCCCGCAATAAATTGTTGACACGCTGTCTTGCACGCTCTACGTTACCCCCTGCGCCAGCCATAACTCCAGATAACTCCTTACTCTTCACGCGCTCCTCAAGCTCTCTTACTCGCACCTCCAAGGCTCGCTTCTCTACAAGAAGATGGTCACGCTCGGCAATAAGTTCGCGACACTGCGCTGAACTCTTTTCGTGCGACGCTATAAGGTTTTCCACCTGCTCGCGTAGTAGTTTTATGATATCTTTCTTCGCCATATCTAACCTCGCAACGGGTTTAACAGCACAAATATAGTTAAAATAAAGATACTATCAAAACTTTTATCGGTAAAAAACACCTCTAAAGTTTCTACATAAGTCTTGCATATAAATCGTAGTCCTCTGCATCTGTAACCATTACGTCGTAGAAACGACCACGATAGAGACGTTTACCATCGCTATCAACAATAATCTCCTGATCCACCTCTGGAGAGTCGTACTCCGAGCGTCCGATGTAGAAATCACCCTCCTTGCGGTCGATTATAACACGCATCTTATGACCTATACGCTTGGCATTGTTCTCCAACGACACGCGCTCCTGAAGTCGCATAATGGCATCCACACGCTCCTGCTTTGTCTGCTCTGGCACATCATCCGTAAGGCGTGTTGCCGAGTATGTGCCCTCCTCCTCAGAGTAAGCAAAGACACCCAAACGATCGAACTTTGTCTCACGAACAAACTCCACCAACTCCGCGAAATCTGCCTCACTCTCTGTAGGATAACCAACAAGGAGTGTTGTGCGTAGCGCGATATCGGGTATTGCCACACGAAGTTTCTTGATAAGAGTTATTGCCTGTTCCTTGGTATGGCGACGCTTCATTGCCGAGAGTTGATTATCCGAGATATGCTGGAATGGGATATCGAGATATTTACAAATCTTCTTCTCACGCGCCATAACCTCGATAACCTCATCTGGGAAATCGGTAGGATAGGCATAGTGCAGACGTATCCACTCTATCTTCTCGATACGACAAAGACGCTCAAGCAACTCTGCCAACTTTCTCTCACCGTAGATGTCTACGCCGTAGTATGTTGTATCCTGCGCAATAACCATAAGTTCCCTTACGCCACTCTCCGCCAACGCCTCTGCCTCTGCGATAAGAGCCTCCATAGGAACAGACTTATGACGACCGCGAATTAGCGGTATGGCGCAGTAACCACACATCCAGTTACAGCCCTCCGATATTTTGAGGTAGGCGTAGTGCGATGGTGTCGATAACTCGCGCTTTGTTTCGTTCTCCTTGCGATACTTGGCACCAAGACGCTCAACGATACCCGCCCAATCGTTCACACCAAAGAAATCATCAACCTCTGGCAACTCAGGGCGCAACTCATCAGCATAACGCTGTGATAAACAGCCCACCACAAACAACTCCTCGATCTTACCCTCACTCTTGAGTTGCGCAGCACGAAGAATAGTATCTATAGACTCCTGCTTTGCATCGCCAATAAAGCCACAAGTGTTAATTACAACAACATCGGCATCAGTGCGGTCGCTATCGAAAACTATCTTATAGTCCATCGCGGTCAACTGCGCTGCAAGATGCTCGCTATCAACGGTATTCTTCGAGCATCCAAGGGTTATGATATTGATCTTCTTCATAGTTGTTACTCTTTATCGCCAAACAATGCGCGGACAAACTCTCTGCGGTCGAACATCTTTAACTGGTCGATGCCCTCGCCAATACCGATATAACGTACTGGGATGTGGAAGCGGTCGCTTATACCGATTACAACACCACCCTTTGCCGTACCGTCGAGTTTAGTGATCGCCAACGATGTAACCTGTGTAGCCTCGGTAAACTGCTTAGCCTGCTCAAAGGCATTCTGACCTGTAGAGCCATCCAAAACCAACATTACCTCGTGTGGCGCATCAGGGATAACTTTTGACATCACATTTCTAATCTTGGTTAGCTCTTTCATAAGGCCCACCTTATTATGCAGACGACCCGCAGTATCTATAAGCACTACATCAGCACCATTTGCCACTGCCGAGCGTAGAGTATCGTATGCCACAGATGCAGGGTCAGAGCCCATATCCTGACGTACCATCGTTGCACCAGCACGCTCTGCCCATACTGCCAACTGGTCGATAGCAGCAGCGCGGAAGGTGTCGGCAGCACCGATATATACCTTGCGACCCGCGCGTGTTAGTTTGGATGCAAGTTTACCAATAGTGGTAGTCTTACCAGCACCATTCACACCAACGACCATCATAACATATGGATAGCCCGGCTTAACCTCGATACCGAAGTCCTTTGTCGAGCGATGGGACTCCTCCATAAGTTTCGCAATCTCATCGCGCAAAATAGTGTGTAGTTCCGAAGTATTCATATATTTATCCTTCGCTACACGAGCCTCTATGGCGTTGATAATCTTAACAGTAGTCTCCACGCCTACATCTGAGGTTATAAGTACCTCTTCCAGGTCATCCAACACGTCGGCATCTACTGTCGAGCGACCAGCAATAGCACGCTTAAGACGACCAAAGAAGCCCTCTTTTGTCTTCTCCAAGCCCTCGGCAAGTTCCTTGCGCTCCTCCTCAACATTAACCTCTTCGTCCTCATACTCCTCAATCTCGGGTGTAGGCTCTGGGGCAGGTGTAGACTCAGGGGCGGGTGTAGGTTCAACGCTCTCCACCACAATATCCTCGGTGGTGGTTACCACATACTCCTCCGTCTGTGCAGGCTCTTCATTATGCACCTCTGGTGTAGGCTCCGAAACGCTCTCTACAGACTTAACGGTCTCTACCTTTGGTTCCTCGGTCTTCTTACGCTTAAATAGATCAAAAAATCCCATAATCTTCTATTATTGACTGTTTTACATTTACTCTTCGTATATCAAATATTTCTTTCGAAGGCTCTTATATGCCTCCAACTCCTCTTGCCAGTGCGCCTCTATCTCATCGGCAGTATGACCCGCGATAATCATATCTCGCACATAGCCTACACCAATAAGTTTCTCAAACATCTGTGTAAAGAACTTATCGCCCAACTGCAAATCGTTGTAGGCATCTATCACATACTCCAGATTTACCCCATCGCGCCATATATCCTCGTTTGCCACTGCACGCAAGTCCTCGCCATAGCATACACGACCACTATGTGGTGGTGTTTTAGACCCAGCATTTGGCGCGGGCGTAAAGGTAAACTCCCTATTCTCCATATCGGGGTGTCCGTAAATCTCAAACGGAGCATCTGTGCCACGCCCCATACTCACCACCGTACCCTCGAAAAGACAAGTCGATGGATAAAGGTATATGGAGTGTTGCGTAGGCAGGTTTGGCGATGGCGCGATGGGCAGGTTGTAATGTGTGCTATGTGTATAGTTGCGACATCGCACCACCTCTATATATGCTCTCTTTGCCCAACCCTCGCCTACAGCCATCAGGGCAATCTCGCCCATCGTAAGACCGTGTACTACGGGTATAGGCAACCACCCTACTCCCGACTTATACTTCATATCGAGTATCGGACCGTCGACATAGTGTCCATTGGGGTTTGGTCTATCCAATATCACCACACGAACACCAAAGTCGGCACAAGCATCCACCATCCTAAGCATAGATATATAATAGGTATAGAACCTTAGTCCCACATCCTGCATATCTACCACCAGCACATCGAACGAACGCATAACATCATCCGATGGACGCTTGGTGTTACCGTTATAGAGCGACAATATAGCCACTCCAGTCTTTGCATCTACATCATTCTCGACCTTTGCTCCCGCCTCCACAGCACCACGAAAGCCGTGTTCTGGGGCGAAGATGCCGACAAGGTCGATGCTCTCCCTATGGAGCATATCAACAATATGCTCCTCTGCGCTATACATAGCCGTATGGTTTGCCAGCACCGCCACACGCCTATCGCGCAACATAGGCATATAGGATGCAGTGTCGGTAGCACCCACCAACACCTCTTGGGCGTAGGTAGCAACCACCATACACATTAGACATATCACCAACAGCAATCTTCGCATAGCAAAGTATTAGTATTGAAGCAAATACTCCTTGATAAAGCCATCAATATCGCCATCCATCACAGCATCAACATTAGATGTCTGATAGCCCGTACGATGATCCTTAACACGTCTGTCATCAAAGACATAACTGCGTATCTGCGAACCCCACTCGATGCGCTTCTTTGTCGCCTCCAACGCCTGCTGTGTCGCCATACGCTTGTCCAACTCGCGCTGATATAGTTTCGAGCGTAGGATGCGCATAGCATTTTCGCGGTTGTTCAACTGTGAGCGGGTCTCCATATTCTCAATCAAGAACTCCACCACTTCGCCCGTATCTGCATCCTTGCCGTGATAGCGCAGACGCACCGCAGTCTCCACCTTATTGACGTTCTGACCGCCCGCACCACTTGCGCGGAAGGTATCCCACTCAATATCGGCAGGCGAGATGTTAATCTCGATGCTATCGTCCACTGCTGGCGATATAAATACCGACACGAAGGTTGTCTGTCGCTTATTGTTGGCATTGAATGGCGATAAGCGCACCATACGATGCACACCGCTCTCACTACGCAAGTAGCCGTAGGCATACTCGCCCTCGAACTCCAAGGTGCAGGACTTAACACCAACCTCATCGCCAGCCTGATAGTTCACAACCTTGACGTTATAACCGTGCGCCTCACCCCAACGGGTATACATACGCATCAGCATCTGCGCCCAGTCCAACGCTTCAGTACCACCAGCACCAGCATTTATATCCATTATGGCACCAAGCCTATCCTCCTTACCCGAGAGCATCTGCTTAAGTTCCAACTTCTCGATAACCTCCACAGCCTCGTTATATTGCGCCTCTGCCTCCTCCTCGGTGAGTACGCCCTCCGCCACAAAGTCGGGAAGTAGGTCGAGGTCCGAGACTATGCGCACCGCAGACTCATAGTCATCTATCGTGGCCTTAATCTCCGCCACACGCTTTAACTGCTTGCGCGCCTCATCGGGGTTATCCCAGAAGTTTGGCTCCTCGGTACGCTCCTGCTCATTTTGTAGGTCTATGCGACGTTGCTCGACATCTATCGATGCCGAAAGTTTCGCCACACGAGCCTTTAATTCGTTTATTTGATCTGTATTTACCATACAGTATGTTTACTAATTATAATTAGTAGTGAGTAATTAGTAATTGTCATTGCTGTTTCAAAGCGCCAAAGAGTCCAGCAGCCAGCCACCCCTCCAGTAAAGTTATATGCTGAGACTATTTTGAGGCTGCTCGCAGTTTGGAAAAGCGGAGTTTACTCGGCGTAAATGAGCATTTTCCAAACAAGGCAGACGCCAAAAGAGACCAGCAGATGACTTTACTCACAAGAAATTACTCGATCTCCCAATCAAACCCATCCTTACGATCCTTAACACGAATACCGATAGATGTAAGGTTATCACGAATCTTATCGGATGTAGCCCAATCCTTATTTGCCTTTGCCTCCATACGCATATTAAGGAGCATATCGACAAGAGGAGATACCATATCCTTACCACCAGCATCGGCAGCCTTCTCATTGCGAAGACCAAGGATATCAAACACATAACGGTTTACGATAGCCTTCAAAGTATTGAGGTCCTCAGCAGTGAATGACTGCTGTCCCTCGGCTGCTTGATTGATGATACGCACCCAGTCGAAGAGAGCAGAGATAACCATTGGTGAGTTGATATCATCAGCCATAGCCTCCTTACAACGACGCTCCAACTCGCTAACATCCGATGTAGACTTATCCGCTGGCTTTAGCTTGCCGAGAGTCTCCACTGCCTTCATAAGGCGATCAAGACCCTTCTCTGCCGCCTGCAACGCCTCGTTCGAGAAGTCGAGAGTTGAGCGGTAGTGTGCCTGAAGCACGAAGAAACGGATGGTCATAGGTGTATATGCCTGCTCAAGAATTGGGTGTGTACCTGTGAACAACTGCTCCAAAGTGATGAAGTTGCCAAGCGACTTACCCATCTTCTGACCATTGATAGTAATCATATTGTTGTGTACCCAGTAACGTGCAGAGTCCTTACCCAACGCCGCTGTAGACTGCGCAATCTCACACTCGTGGTGTGGGAACATAAGGTCCATACCGCCACCGTGAATATCGAACTGCTCGCCGAGATATTTAGTACTCATTGCCGAGCACTCCATATGCCAGCCAGGGAAGCCGTCGCTCCAAGGTGATGGCCAACGCATAATATGCTCTGGCGACGCCTTCTTCCACAACGCAAAGTCGAAAGAGTGGTGCTTGTCACTCTGACCGTCCAACTCGCGGGTGTTTGTTACGATATCATCAAGGTTTCGACCCGAAAGACGACCATAGCGGTAGTCCTTGTTATACTTTTCAACATCGAAGTAGATAGAGCCGTTAGACTCGTAGGCATAGCCTGCATCGAGGATGCGCTTAACCATCTCAATCTGCTCGATGATATGTCCCGATGCGTGAGGCTCGATAGATGGTGACTTAACATTCAACTCACGCATAGCATCGCGGTAACGCTCGGTGTAGTAGTGTGCAACCTCCATAGGCTCCAACTGCTCCAAGCGTGCCTTCTTTGCAATCTTATCCTCACCCTCATCAGCATCCTGCTCCAAGTGACCTACATCGGTGATGTTACGCACATAGCGCACCTTGTAGCCCAACGACTGCAAGTAGCGGAACAAGAGGTCGAAGGTCACAGCAGGACGCGCGTGACCCAAGTGTGGATCGCCATAAACAGTAGGACCACAAACGTACATACCTACGTGTTCAGGGTTGATAGGCTCAAAGGTCTCCTTACGACGTGTGAGCGTATTATACAAAACAATCTTTTCCATTTCGTTATCTTAATTTTATTTGTTTTTTCTATTAAGGGATGTTCTATAAATTAGTAAATTAAGTTTAACAATAGGAGGTTGTATTTTATCTTTCGGTCGCTTTTGTGTCTATTTCGGCATCTTTCATATCTTTTCTCGGTTGCTATGCCCGCATAGCGCCCTCGAAACAG
>JAGCKG010000061.1 GCA_017647625.1 Alistipes sp.
AAAATAAGCGGTAACCTTTCGATTACCGCTTTGTGACTCCGCCAGGATTCAAACCTGGAACCGCTTGATCCGTAGTCAAGTACTCTATTCAGTTGAGCTACGGAGCCATTGCTTTGTGATTGCGAGTGCAAAGGTACTACAATTTTTCTATTCTGCAAATTTTTCGGCAAAATATTTTCAATAAAAATTACATTTATTTATTACCGATGGTTTGTTTTTTATGTAATGTGTTGATTGTGAGTGGGTAGTGACAATATCGTAAATTTATCAAATCTCACAGGCTTAGCATCATACTGCAAAAAAACAACCACGCGAACTCCATTGTCCGCGTGGTTGTGGATATATTTGCTACAGGATTGTAGTATTAAAAGTTGTAGCCCTCAATATACCACTCATACTCCTTCCATCCCAATGCTTTCTTGTATGCTGTAACAGATTTTTGTGGGACATAAATTAGTGCGGGTGTATTATTGAAAGCAGCCCATTTCTCATAATCATATTTTGCCACTGGAGGTGTTGTGGCTTTACAGTATACATCAACAAGGTTTTTGCAACCATAGAAAGCGGCTGCCTCAATTGTATTCACATTAGCAGGAATAGTAATACTTTTGAGCGACGTGCAACTATTGAATGCATCACCTCGAATTGTAGTTGTGCTATTAGGAATAGTTATATTTGTGAGGCTGCTACAATTACAGAATGCTTGCGTTCCAATCGTAGTTAGACTATCTCCAATAGCGACGCTTGTAAGGTTTGTACAATCACGGAAAGCGCAATCTCCAAGTGTTGTTACGCCATCTCCAATAGTTGCACTTGTAAGGCTGGTGCAATATTGGAATGCACTCGATCCAATTGTAGTTACGCCATCTCCAATGGTTACACTTTTAAGGCTGCTATACTTATAGAATGTATAATTTCCAATTTTAGTGACATTGCCCCCGATAGTTAATTTTGTGAATTTACTGCCAGATAGTCCAATATCAGAATTATTAGTGGTATAGTCGATCTCAATAATTTTACCATTCATCACCAACTCTCCGGTGCAGCCTTCAAATGCGCCATCTCCAATCGAAGTAACACTATATGGCACAATGATAGTTGTTAATGAACTGCAATCTTTGAATGCATCCTCTCCAATAAATCGTGTGCCATCCTGTATCGTACAAGCTGTAATCGTCTTATTTACGGCATTTATTAAGTAAGAACCTGCATATCTCACGCCATCTATTACAGGTAGTGAATCACATCCTCCGAATGCACTCGTTCCAATCGTAGTTACGCCATTGCCAAGAGTAACATTTGTAAGAGATGTGCATCTGTAAAATGCCTGCGTTCCAATCTTAGTAACACTATCAGGAATAGTTACACTTGTAAGGCTACTGCAGCCATAGAATGCACTATCTCCAATCGTAGTTACACTATCACCAATAGTTACACTTTTAAGTCTGTAGCAACCAGAGAATGCGAGTGCGTCTATCAGAGTAACCTTGGCTGGGATAGTTACACTGGTTAGTGATGTGCAACCTTGGAATGCGCTATATCCAATGGTGGTTATATTATCCGCGGTTGTTATACTTTTAAGGCTGCTGCATTTGTAAAATGCCTCACGTCCAATCGTAGTTACGCTGTCAGGAATTGTTATGCTAGTAATGTTGCTGCGATTGTAGAATGAATAATCTCCAATCTGTTTAACGGTACTATCAAACTTGATTATCCAACACTCTCTTGATTCGTCGTAGGTATTAGAGAGGATATTCGCACCAAAATAATAGGTTGGGTATGGTTTTGTAGCCTCAGTTGTAGAGCCGTTAGTGTACCAAATCTCATTATTAGCAGGCTTTGTAGCAACGAATTTAGCCTCCAATACAGCCATAGGCTGAATGGCGTTGCGAGTGATAACAACCTCCTTTGTTGTTGATTTCCTAAATATGTTACCATTAGTGTCTGTTGCGGTGATTGTAAGACCCTCAGCAAATGTTGTTGCAGGGAGTACAACCCAAAACTCCGTAGCCGTCTCAGCAGTTGTGCCAAGTGCTACGCCCTCGCCACAATCGAGTGTTACTGAGGTTGTTGCATCGTCTGCCATAACCAACACTGGAGCCTCGCCAAAGGCGATAGTTGCCGTTGCTGCGCCAGCGAGTCTCTCGCCATTTTTTCCCTTGACCTCGATGCTCTTGATTGTTGAACCCTCAGCGTTGTAGAGTTTTAGTTTTAGGTAGCCACACGCATTCTTGAACGCGAGGAATGTATCCTCCAAGTTCTCGGTTGCGGCAAGCATAGTGTTTGCACCACGACCAAAAGAGTTCTCGGCGTAACTCTGTGTTGCAGGCAGGGTTAACGATATAACTCCGCTATCAGTGATAGAGGCATTTTCATCGTATGGGTAGATAGCGTATATGGCATCCAATGTGTTGCCTGTGCCGAGTTCACCACTTGGTACAAGCGAGAATGTACCGCTATTGTCGCCCGTTGCGCCATTGAACTTATACTGGCGGTTAAGTGTGTTGCCATAGAATATTGTAAGACGGTCATCCTCATTCCAGCGGAGGTATTTACCCTCCTCGATATATGTGCGTGTAGTCTCCTCATCGGCAAATGTTGCCGTAAGGTCGGGTAGGTTTTCGTTGTTTGGTCGAGCAACCTCCTCGCCTACAAAGGTCTCGGCACAGCTGCAAAGCACAAGAACCAAGAGTGTTAAAAGTCGTTTCATATCTGTTCGCGTTATTAGTTTACCAATCCATTTCGGGTTTCTCTTCAGGGTTTTCAAGGTTAGAGAGCGCGAAACCCTGCTCGATTTTAACATCCAGCACCTCAAACTCTGGTGCGAGATAGTGTTGTTTAGTTTGTGTCATAAGTTTCTATATATTAAAAGAATAGGGCTGTCGACAGCCCTATTCAAACCTGTGTTATTGTATATTACTTAATATGCTCCGAAAGGATAACCTTGATCTCCTCACCGCGCAAGTTCTTGGCTACGAGTTTGCCCTCTGGAGAGAAGAGGAAGTTGGTTGGGATAGAACTTACATTGTAAGCCTCGCCTGCGCTCCAAGAGCCGTCGTCGCCAATGCCCCAAACATTAACCCAAGACATATTGTTATCGGTGATAAACTGTTGCCACTTAGCCTCGTCACCCTTTTTGTCGAAGCTGATACCATATATCTCCAAGCCCTTAGGTGCAAACTCAGCGTATGCATCCACCAAGTGTGGAATCTCGCCACGGCAAGGAGGACACCAGGTAGCCCAGAAGTCTACCAATACCCACTTGCCGCTCTTGCAAAGTTCCGATACGCTAATAACGGTGCCATTGCCATCCTTAAGTGCGATATCCACAAGGTCGGCACCGATAGTGGTATTCTTGCTATTCTCGATATGCGTCTTATACTCCTTATACATAGCCAACTCGCTGTACTTAGGGTTGATCATCTCGAACAACTCAGCAAAGCGCGCCTCATTCTCGCCATAGTACATATAATACTGCAATACCTTGAGCGATAGAATGTTGTCCTTATTCTCCACCACAAGAGCGTCGATATATGCCACGAACTCTGTAAATAGTTGCTCGGCAGTTGCCTCGTCCTCAGTGGTGTATAGTGCCTCCATCTTCTCGCTGATGTCGTTCTTGATGTCGCGCATACGCTCGTTAAGGCACTCCTCGGCATACTCGATAGTAAGGCTCTCGGCATTGTAGTTGAATGTGATGTTCTTACCCTCGGTGATAAGTTCCATCATAGGGGTGTCGTTGATAAGTACCATTACGAACTGCTCGCCCTCGACAGCGATATCTGCGGTGAAACTCTTATTCTCGTCCAATGTAGTAGTGGCCAAAGCCTCTTTCTCGCCCTGAATGCGAAGTTCCACCTTGCTGTCTGCTACCACTCTGTCGAACTGCGAAAGGTCGCCACTGATAGTTATGCTCTTTGGCGTTGTGCCACAAGCCACTGCCATAAGGCAAGCGGCAATAGTTAAAATCTTCTTCATATTCATAATAGTTTTTGTTCGTATATAATATATAGGTATGTTCTATAAATTAGTAAATTAAGGGATGTTCTATAAATTAGTATAAAAGTTTTCGTTGTTTGGGAAATTCTATTTCGGTTGCTTTTGTGCCTATTTCGACATCTTCCTTATCTTTACTCGGTTACAATGCTCGCATTGC
>JAGCKG010000062.1 GCA_017647625.1 Alistipes sp.
ATCCTGAGCCAGGATCAAACTCTCCATTGTAAAAAATTTTGAATTATGTCATTAGCTCAAATCTCAAAGGTATTGTTTGAAATTATCTCATAGGAGATAGATAAAACTTTAGCTGCTCAAAATCTTCAAAGAACTATATTCTAATTATCTTAGAACTTCCGTTTCCATATCGCTCATCATTTAGAGCGGAAATCGGTTGCAAAGGTAATTCATATTTTTGAAATCACCAAATTTTTGATGAACTTTTTTCAAAAATATTTTTCGAAGAACCTTTCCTGCAACCACTCAAATTTTATGAGCGAAATTGCGTTGCAAAGATAATTCATATTTTTGAAACCACCAAATATTTTTGGAATTATTTTTCAAAAATTATTAAAAGAACCCTTATTGTGTCTCGCCATTTTTAGAGGCGAAAGCGGGTGCAAAGATAAAGCATCTTTTTGAAACTACCAAATTTCTGGCAAACTTTTTTCAAAAAACTTTTATCAAGAACCCTTTTGCTATTCCAGAGCAGTTTTCCTGTCTGATTGCGGGTGCAAAGGTAGCTATTATTTCCGTATTTGCAAGACTTTTATTAAATATTTTTCAAAATTATTATATATTTTTAAGAACGTGCAACTATACCTATATTTATATATATAAGGGAACGGTTCAAAACAAGGCAAACAGGTGCAAAATGGATATATTTACCCAAAAAGAGTGATCAACAAGAGAGACGATAAGACGATATCCTTACGCACATTGGGCAACGCTACGACTGCAAAGAGTCTATATCTGGGCAATCGTATAGTTACAAAGTGGTATTAGGCATCGATTTAGAACTCCGCAGGGGAGTTGATAGCAATCTCCTCGCCAGTATGTGGATGCACAAAGGAGAGATACGAGGCGTGAAGACATAGGCGTTGCTCCTTTGCACCCTTCTCTACTCCTACCGCTCCATATATCTCATCGCCCACAATCGGAGCATTAAGACCCTGCTTATGCGCAGAGTGCAGGCGCAACTGGTGTGTGCGACCAGTAATCGGATAGAACTCGATGCGTGTACGCGCCCCCTCGCGCGAAAGCACGCGGTATTCGGTGATGGCTCGTTTACCATCCACAGCGACCATCTGTCGTGGGCGGTTATCGTAGTCGAGTTTAATTGGCAAATCTATCGTGCCACTATTGGCAGAAACCAAGCCCACCAAAACAGCGGTATAACGCTTCTTAACCGTACGCTTAATAAACTGCTCCTGCATAGCCTTATGCGTATCCTTATCCTTGGCAAGAAGGAGTATGCCCGATGTGGACTGATCGAGACGATGAATAATATTTGGACCCACAGCATCGGGATAGTGTTCAGCAAACCAATCTTGAACACTTCGCACACCTGACTTACCCTCAACAGACAACATACCGCAGGGTTTATCAATAGCAACCAACCATCTATCCTCCCACAAGATGCGAGGCTCGGCAGGCTTTATATTGCAGAGAGGATTGACCTCAACGTGCAGACCCTCGAGCATAAATGAGAGTATCGGCTTACACTTACCATTGCACGCAGGATAGAAGGCATCGTGATGTCGCACCTCGCCACGGGGCGATGCTCCTTGCCAAAATTCTGCCATTGCGATAGGCTTATAACCCTTAAGATAGGCATACTGCAACAATTTTGGCGCAGCACACTCTCCAGCACCTGCAGGGGGTATCACCTGTGGCGTTGGAGCAAATAACTCCACCAAAGTCTTGACCTCACCACGAGCGTTTTTTATTCTAAACTGCTCGAAGAGTTGCATCTGCAATGCCGAAGAGCGTTGCTGTCTATCTGCCTTTAGTTCGGCAAGTTGGCGCACATAGAAATCATATCTTGCAGTACACTCTGCCATATGCTCCTTAAGCGTACGCCTCAGGCGTTGCATATCAGCATTATCTCGTTGACTCTCAAGAATTAGGACTTGCTTGCTTTCTCCCTCACGACGACGCATATCGCGCAATTGTTTACGCTCCGTAAGCGTCGCCTTAAGGTCAGCAAGTTGTCGTTCGGCATCGACCTGTGCATTCTCCAAACAGTGCTTTGCCGAGAGATACTCTGCGCTCTGCTCGATACGAGAGATTTGATTATTTATAGCCGATATCTGCGACTCGCCAACACGGAATAAATCGCCAGGCTGGAGCATATCGTAGATGGGTGGCACAAAGTAGTCGTGATGGTTGCTACCCGCCAGGTTTCCCGAGAAGGCAGAGAGAAAACCGAGTGCGCCCTCGCTATCCTCGACAACAAGCACACCGAACATCTTGCCACGCGCAATCTCGGCACTCCACTCCGAGCGCGTAGCGAGGTACTCCTTGACCTCATCAGTAGCAATTACCGAGAGTGCGTGTGGCACATAGTGAAAGGGCCAAGTAAACGCCTCTGGCAATGCGATATTCGATATGTCTCGACTAAAACGGTGTAGCATAGCATCTAATTTAGACACCACAAAGATAGGAATTATCAATTTTATGACCAATAATTTTGCCGTTCAAAATTTATTTTATAAATTTGTAGTGAATAACACCCTGTAGCAAACACTAAAGGGAGGTTCTATAAATTAGGTCGAGTTGATTTTGTTGGATATTTCGAACAGATTTCTTATCTGTTTCGAGGGCGCTATGCGGGCATAGCAACCGAGGAAAGATGAGAAAGATGCCGAAATAGACACAAAAGCGACCGAA
>JAGCKG010000063.1 GCA_017647625.1 Alistipes sp.
CTACGAAAGTATATTAACTACTACAATAACGACCGTATTAAACTAAAATTAAACGGAAAGAGTCCGGTGCAATACCGAACTCTTTACCAATAAATCTATTTAATAATCCGTCCAATCTTTTGGGGTCAGATCATTGGCGTATTTCCCATTTGGGGCAATGATTGAGAGGTCGCAGATGACCCCTTATCACAAGAAATTCACAAGAAATTCACAAGAAATTATTTAAGGCGGAGAAAACCTATACCAAAACGCTCCACCGCTGCGCGCTCCAAGTCCTCGCGAACTGATGGGTCAGCGATAGAGATAAGCAACTTCGCGCGTTCTGCCAACGACTTATTGCGTAGGTATACAATACCGTGCTCCGTAGCGATATACTGTGCCTGGAAGCGTGTAGTTACCACACCTGCGCCCTTTGTTAGGGTAGGCACAATCTTCGAGATGCCCTTGGTGGTGATAGAAGGCAATGCGATAAAGCACTTACCACCCTCCGACAATGCGCCACCATACATAAAGTCGTGCTGACCACCCACACCAGAGAAGATGCGCTCACCGATTGAGTCGGCGCAAATCTGACCTGTGAGATCTACCTCGATAGCCGAGTTAACTGCCATAACCTTAGGGTTCTGGCGGATATTCTGTGGGTCGTTAGTCCACGCCACGTCGCGGATAACAACATCGCGGTTGCCGTCCAAATAGTCGTACAAACGCTGGCTACCCAAACACAAGCAGGCTACAGACTGACCTGGGTAAATCTTCTTCAATGAGTTATCGATGATACCCTTCTGGATAAGTGGTACCACGCCATCGGTCATAGCCTCGGTGTGCAAGCCGAGGTGCTTATGGCTATGCAAAGCATCAAGCACAGCGTTAGGAATACCACCCACGCCAATCTGCAATGTTGCACCATCAGGAATCTCCGATGCGATAAAGTTACCGATACGACGCTCTACATCGTTAGGGATAACGGTAGGAACCTCTACAAGTGGCTCGTCACCGCGCACCAAAGCATCAATCTTCGATACGTGGATAACAGGGTCACCGAAGGTGCGAGGCATATACTTGTTTACCTGCGCGATGATAACCTTTGAGCACTCCACAGCCGAGAATGCCAAGTCGGCAGATACACCATATGAGCAGTAGCCATCCTCATCAGGCTCAGAGACGTTGAGGAGTGTTACATCCAATGGAATCTGACCCGAACGGAAGAGGAATGGAATCTCGCCCAAGAATGCAGGGATGGTCTGTGCCACGCCCGAGTTGATAGCGTTACGCAAGTTGTTAGCCACAAAGAAACTGAGTGGTTCAAACGAGTCGCGCAACTCCGCCTTAGCGTATGGGGCGTCGAAGCGGCCAATAGCGAAGGCTGTGTAGACCTTAACATCACGCAACTCCTCGGCGCGGTCGGTCATAGCCTGCACCAATACCTCTGGTATAGATGTCGAGCCTTGGATATATACCGAGTCGCCCGACTTGATGAGTTTCGCGGCTTCAGCCGCACTAACTAAATTCATATATAAAAAGTTTAGGGGGTGTTATGAGAGATTAACGGGGATTAAGGGTTATTAAGGAGTAGGTTGTAATATAAGTTGTTGCTAAATATGAATTTAACGAACATCTTGCCAATTTTCCTTAATAACCCTTAATATCCTCTAATATCCTTTAATAACCCTCAATTACAAAATTTTAGTAATCTTGGCTGAATAGGCGTAGACGCTTATCAAGCTCGTCATACTGATAGTCGGAAATCATCGACACGCAACCACGCAAGCCCTCGCGAGAACTACCCGTAGGTGCAAGTGTGATAGCCGAGATACCATAGTATATAAGTTTGTTGATAAGCTGTTCGCCAGTCATATCCTTGTAGCCGAATGTGAAGAAGAAACCGTCGCTCACATCCTGATCACAATCCTTGTCGTAGACGATATGGAAGCCGTTCTTAACCATAATCTCCTTAACACGCTGTGCGCGCACCGCATACTCGCGAGTGTGACCCACGAAGTCGAGGCGACCATCCGATGCTGCGCGGAACATAGCCGCCAAAGCGTACTGAGTTGAGTGTGGCACACCTGACGACAATACATATAGGATATTGAACACAAGGTTGCGACGGAACTGACCATCGTTGCCATACTTCTTAGCCAAAGCATCGTAGCAACGCTCTGCAAGAGCAGGGTTCATAGCAATGATAGCAACACGCTGACCTGCGTATGAGAACATCTTCGAGCCTGACAAGAGGTGTAGGCAGTTGTTTGTGTAGCGAGCTACAGATGGTTGATATGGTGCCTCGAAAGGTTTAGAGCGGTCCTCGCGGAAGTCCATATTTAGGTATGCCAAGTCCTCGATAACGACAACATCGTACTTGGTTGCCATACGACCGATAATCTCCAACTCCTCCTCGTTGAGACACATCCACGTTGGGTTGTTAGGGTTAGAGTAGATCATACCGCTGATGCGACCTGAAGAGAGTACCTCCTCAAGTTTAGCCTCAAGGGCAGCACCACGATAGTCGATAACGTCGAACGACTCGAAGCGGATACCCTGAACCTTACACTGTGCCTTCTGCACAGGGAAGCCTGGGTCGATAAAGAGGATGGTGTCGCGGTCCTCGCGCATCTGGCTGAGTGCCATAAACGATGCAAAAGCACCCTGCATAGAGCCTACAGTAGGCACGATGCATACTGGTGGGATATCAAGGTTGATAAATGCCTTGATAAAACGCGATGCCTCCTTTGTAAGTGGCTCGATACCAGTGATTAGAGGGTACTTAGAGCCTACGCCTGCAAGCAAAGCCTCGTGCTCGGCCTCGATACCAATCATCTCGGCAGGAAGACCTGGCTCGCCAATCTCCATACGGATATACTCGACGCCTGTCTTTGCCTCGATATCCTTAACAACGCTTACAAACTGGCGTATTGAAGCAGCGCCAAGCTCCTTGGCGTTGCGCAAACCGTTGGCAATACAGATATTGTCAACGGTCTGCTTATCTAATGGTCTATCCATTGTCTTGTTATTTTTTGATTGAGTTGTCATAACCTGCACGTACTGCTGCAAGATTCTTCTCAATAACCTCCTCACCCTTACGAGCAAAGATACGACGAATACCAGCCTCGATCTTCTCGAACTCGATGTCGAGCATAGGGATAGCGGCACCCAACAACACCATATTTGCTGCCTGCAATGGTGCGCCAGCATCCTTTGCCAACTGCTCCACGTTCAACGATACGCAGTGTGGAAGTGCTGCAAGGTGTGCGTTGATATCCTCCTCAGCAGGGTAGTTAGGGATGTTTACGAAAGGTACGGTAGAGGTTACTACCCAACCATCCTTCTTCAAGTACTCAAGATAGCGCAAAGCCTCCATAGGCTCCAACGAGATGATAACATCTGCGCCACCCTTTGCGATAAGGTCTGATGCGATAGGCTCGGTAGAGAGACGTAGGTTACTCTGTACGTCGCCGCCACGCTGGCTCATACCGTGTACCTCTGCCTGCTTGATGTTCCAGCCCTCAGCCAAAGCAGCCTCGCCGATAACTGTTGCAATCGACAAAATACCCTGTCCGCCGACGCCAGCCAAAATAATATCTTTCTTCATAATTGTTTCGTTTTTGTTGTTTGCGGACTTAGTTCTTCTTTGCAGCCTCACGAGCCTTTGCGTGACGCTTAGCAGTCTGGATACACTCTCTGCGTGGGATGATTACAGATACACCCTTGTACTCAATCTCCTCGCGGATAGCCTTCTTAATCTCCTCCATATTCTTTGGAAGTGGCACCACAACGCGAACGTGATCTGGCTCTACGCCAAGACCGCGACAGATATCCTCAATCTTACCTGTACCTGCAGAGTCCTGACCACCTGTCATACCTGTTGTAAGGTTATCAGAGATTACGATAACAACATTTGCCTTTGAGTTCACGCAGTCGAGAAGACCTGTCATACCAGAGTGAGTGAATGTAGAGTCGCCGATAACTGCGAATGATGGGAACTGACCAGCATCCGAAGCACCCTTGGCCATAGTGATAGATGCACCCATCTCAACGCAAGCGTGTAGAGCCTGGAATGGAGGCAAAGCACCAAGTGTGTAGCAACCGATATCGCCGAAGATGCGTGGATTCTCATACTCTGCAGCAACCTCGTTCAACGCCTTGTACATATCGCGGTGACCGCAACCCTGACACAATGCTGGTGGACGTGCTACAACGATGTCGTCAGCCTCGAGGTTCTCCAACTTCGCCAAGCCCAACGATGCGCGTACGCTATCTGGTGTAAGCTCGCCTACGCGTGGTAGATCGCCAGTCAAACGACCCTTAACCGCAACTGTTGAAGGAACGATAGCGCGTACCATCTCCTCAACTACTGGCTGACCCTCCTCCATAACGAGGATCTCCTTCGCGCCATCCTCTACCATCTTCTCAATAAGAGCCACTGGAAGTGGATACTGCGATACCTTTACAACACTGCGCTCCTCGCAGCCTGCGACATTCTCCATATAGTAGTTGTATGCGATACCGGTGGTGATAACGCCCAACTCTGGCTTAGAACCCTTCTTGTAGAAGTTGTACTTAGACTCCAAAGATGCCTTCATAAGGTCATCCTGCTGTGCTAGCAACTGCACATAGCGACGCTTTGCAAATGCTGGCAACAAGATCCAAGTGCGTACATCCTCAGGACGGTTGATGCCGTTCTGCTTGCGTGGTTCTTCGGTGATGTTAACAACGGCGCGAGAGTGAGCCATACGAGTTGTTACACGCATAAGTACTGGAAGCTTCACGGCCTCTGAAAGCTCGAACGCTGCGCGTGTCATCTCGTAAGCCTCCTGCTGTGATGATGGCTCGAAGATAGGCATCATAGCAAACTTACCGTAGAAACGTGAGTCCTGCTCATTCTGTGATGAGTGCATTGATGGGTCGTCGGCAGCAACAACAACCAAACCACCATTAACACCTGTCATAGCAGAGTTAACAAATGGATCGGCAGCCACGTTCATACCAACGTGCTTCATACACACCAAAGCGCGCTTGCCCATATACGACATACCGAGCGCACCCTCCATAGCGGTTTTCTCGTTTGTAGCCCAACGGCAGAAGATCTTGTCCTCAACATCGCCACGCTTCTCCTCGCGTAGCTGAATGTACTCTGTGATTTCAGTTGAAGGCGTACCTGGGTATGCATAAACACCCGACAGACCTGAGTCGATAGCGGCCTGTGCAATAGCCTCGTCACCGAGAAGTAGTTTTCTCATATCTTTTATTGTTTTAGGTTTGATCAATTAATTCTATTTAGCATCTTCAAAGTTATGTAAAATTTTTCATACCACGAAATATTTTCTTATATTTTATAAATATTAACTATGTAATCGCAAAAATCTTCTGAATTATTGCCCTGCTCATCGAAATGTTTAGTATATTTGTAGTGAGAATAAACTGGTAAACAGAAGCATATTATGAAGAGATTATTTACACTACTACTTATCTCATTCACTGCTTTGTCGTTCGAGATGATAGATGAGAAACCCGATGATTTTCTCGGTAGAGATGATTCATCAGTTACTACTATCGCTAACAATCAGATTTGGTATACCTCTACAGATGGCAAGATTGTTGAGCCACGCAGTGAATGGTATAACAACTACGCCGACGCACACACAACCTTTGGTGTCAATATTGTTTCTAACACTTATGTTGATGGCAAGGGTGTAATAGAGTTTGATGGCAATGTAACTACGATTGGACGTTCTGCATTCTATGGTTGCGACAGTCTTACAAGTGTAACTATTCCTGATAGCGTAACTACGATTGGATATGAGGCATTCGCTTGGTGTAGTAGCCTTACAAGTGTAACTATTCCTGATAGCGTAACTACGATTGGAGCTGCTGCATTCTATGTGTGCAGCAGCCTTACAAATGTAACTATTCCTGATAGCGTAACGACAATTGGAGGTGGGGCGTTCCAAAATTGCAGTAGCCTAACAAGTGTGAATATCCCTGATAGCGTAACTACGATTGGAAAGGGTGCATTTGCTTATTGCAGCAGCCTTACAAGTGTATATTGCAAGCCAACAACACCGCCAGTAGGAGGTAGTTATATGTTCGGTGGCAATGTCTCAGGTCGTAAGATTTATGTGCTTATGGAGTCGGTAGAGGCGTATAAGAGTTCGATTCATTGGAGTGAGTATGCGTCTGATATAGTCGGCTATAATTTTTAATTTTCTTGTGTACAAAGTTATCTGTTCGGCTCTTTTGGCATCTGCCTTGTTTGTTAAATGCTCATTTACATTTAGTAAACTCCGCTTTCCCAAACTGCGAGCAGCTTCAAAATAGCCACAACATATAACTTTGTAATAAACTCAC
>JAGCKG010000064.1 GCA_017647625.1 Alistipes sp.
CTACGAAAGTATATTAACTACTACAATAACGACCGTATTAAACTAAAATTAAACGGAAAGAGTCCGGTGCAATACCGAACTCTTTACCAATAAATCTATTTAATAATCCGTCCAATCTTTTGGGGTCAGATCATTGGCGTACTGCCCATTCGTATTTATTTTTGTTAGCGGAAGCAGATGTGCCACTTATCACAACAAAATTACACCATTAGGCCTTCTAAGTCGTGCAAAGCATTTATCGCGTCTGCATAGCCGTCGGTGGCTGCTTTGCTGTACCATACGCGGGCAGCCTCAACATCGCGCTCTACACCCTTACCTTGCTCGTAGCAACTACCTACAACGAACATAGCGTAGTCGTCCTCCTCTTTGGTGGCAGCCTGTAGGAATAGGCGGAAGGCCTCTTTAGCATCACGCTCAACACCGAGACCCGCATCGTAGCAACGACCGAGGGCCACCTGTGCTGGAGTGTAATCTTTATCGGCAGAATCTTTGAAATACTTGGCTGCAAGGTCGTAGTTCTTCTCTACGCCATTACCGTTGAAGTAGCACTCGCCAGTGGCATATTGCGCTTTGGTACATCCAGAGCGCGCACCAGCACGATACCACATAAAGGCCTCGCGATCGCTGGCAACGACACCCTCGCCACTGATATAGCAGTTGCCCATAACATACTGCGCTGGGCCATAGCCCTGAACAGCAGCATCGAAGATAAGCATTGCTGCCTCGTCTACATCCTTTTTAACACCATCGCCTCGGAGGTGTAGCAAGCCCAACTTATATTTAGCCTCCACACAACCTGCCTCTGAAGCCTCGCGGAGATAGTTTAGTCCTGCCTTATAGTCGCCCTGCTCCAAGCTGGCACAACCCTTATTATACAATTCATTCATAATTTTCAATTCTTGCTAAATATCTGTGCGATAATTATCAGCACATCCACAAAGGTACGAATAATAGTTAGAAATACCATACTTTATAGGCAAAAAGTATACTTTTTTTGTTGTATTATGCAAATTATTGTGGTATAATATATTGGCAATGATAAAGAAAATACATATCTTTGTATTATGTAGTGGTCGCTACATATCAAACGAAGAGGTAAAACAATTAAACAAACATACTAATTTACCATTATGAGACGGTTATTAACACTTCTATTTGCAACCATCGCATTTGCGGCGTGTTCCCTTAACTGGGATAAGGAGCCAACACCTGAGCCATTGCCAGAGCCAGAACCTAAACCTGAGAATGACCTTGCGGCTAAGAACAATGAGATTATCGTAAGCCTGATTGAGGGCGAGGATATCAACGCTGAGATGGCAAAGGTAGACCTTGAGGCTTTCGAGGTGGAGTTTCTATCTGTCGAGGAGATTGACCAGACCACCTACCGCCTTACTTTCAGTGAGGATATCGACCATATTGGCGACTTCGCATTTCGTGGATGCAAGGCTATTAGCGAGGTGTATCTTCCCGAAAGCCTTGATACAATGGGTATTGGAGTCTTTGCCGAGTGTGCAAATCTCGATACGTTCCATAGTCATTGGGCATTCTGCGAGAAGGACATCCTTATGATTGATGATACCATCGTTGCCTTTGCGCCTTATGGTGTTAAAAGCATCGCCATCGACTTTGCCAAGTATGTAGGCGACTACTCATTCACCTGCTGCGAGGAGTTGAAGCACGTAGAGTTCCTCGAGGGCGTCGAGGTCATCGGTGCGTGGTCGTTTAGCCATTGCGTAAACCTACTCACAGCATACTTTGGTGATGACGTGCAGACCATCAAGGAGGGCGCATTCTACAACTGTCCTAATGTGACCTTTACAGGCAAGTTCAACACCAACGATAACGATAACAACATCAAGGATAACGATGGTAACTTTGTAGGTGTGGTGACACCACCAACAGATGGCAAGGTGGACCTTGGCGACTCTACAGGCGTTGGCGAGGGTGCGATGCAGAATAGCAAGGTGGTGACCGAACTCACTATTCCTGAGAGCGTTGAGCGCATTGCAGCGTGGGCATTTGATGGTTGCGTAAACCTACGCAAGGTAACGTGCAAGCCAATAGTACCTCCTACTGCGATATATAGCACTACGGGCGTGTGGGCGGCATTCGACAACAATGCCGAGGATCGTAAGTTCTACGTTCCTGCCGAGTCGTTGGAGGCATACAAAACTGCCGAAGGCTGGCGCGACTACGCCGACTATATCTTCCCTATGCAGGGCACAACCAAGCCTGCGAAGAGCGACAGAGAGATCCTCTACACCAACGGCAGCACCACAGAGCCTACGCTTCCTAAAAATGAGAATGCCTTCAATGCCACCATCATATCCAACGTGTACGATGCCGAGCGCGAGTGCTGGGTGATGACTTTCGATAGCAAGCTAACCACAATTGGCGAGACAGCATTCGAGCGTTGCAACTTCGAGAGTGTATATCTCCCATATGGCGTTGAGCAAATCGATAAATACGCATTTATCGGTTGCACGATGCAGTATATCTACATCCCTGAGAGCGTGACCTCGATAGGCACAGGCGCACTCATAGATTTAGACTATATTACCGAGATAACCATTCCTGATAACGTAACATCGTTTGGCAAAGTTGTTGTGCGTGGACAAAAACTAACAAAGATAAACAACAAGAACGTATCAGAGGATGGTCGTTGTCTGATTATAGATGGCACGCTCAACTCATTTGCATATGGTGGCGTGGAGACCTACCGATTCCCTGATGGCATCACAACTATCGGCGACTCAGCGTGTTGCTACTCTGGTTGCTCAGAACTTACGATACCAGCAAGTGTGCATACTATCGAGTTCGGAGCATTCGTTGGCTCACAAACAAAGATCTTGCATTGCGAGCCAACCACACCTCCGACATTAACATTCTTTACCTTAAATACTCAAGGATTGATGGAAGCCATCTATGTTCCTGCCGAGTCTGTAGAGGCATACAAAACAGCGGAATATTGGTCCGATTTCGCCGATATCATTATGGCAGAGTAACTTATTCACTATCTTAGGCTGTGGGGCTGGCTATGTTACTTTTAGCCAGCCCCTATTTTTTTTGAGAGATATATAGGTAAGATTTCGATATTTACATCTTACACGAACAAAATGGCAGAAACAGAGTAGCTATACAAATAAAAAGTAGTATATTTGTGAATTGATATTAAATAGGGAGATTATGAATAAACGAAGTGTGCTTGTTACTGGTGGCGCGGGATATATAGGTTCGCATACAACCGTAGAACTTATCGAGGCGGGATATGAGGTTATCGTGGTAGACAACTTCTCGAATAGCGATGCTTCATCGTTGGAGGGAGTAGCGAAGATTACGGGCGTAAGACCTACATTTATCGAGGGCGACTGTTGCGATAAGGAGTTTATGCGCGGTGTCTTTGAGCGTTACGACTTCGACTCTGTAATTCACTTTGCAGCGTACAAGGCTGTGGGCGAGTCTGTTGCAGAGCCAATGAAGTACTACCGCAACAACATACTATCATTTGTAACCATACTCGAACTTATGGCAGAGTATGGTCGTCACAACATACTATTCTCATCTTCGGCAACCGTATATGGCGACGCAGAGGTACTACCCGTTACAGAACTTACACCACGCAAGCCTGCGACATCGCCATATGGCAACACAAAGCAGATGGCAGAGGATATATTACGCGATATGGTAGTGGCAACAGAGCATCTCAATGGTATTGCATTGCGCTACTTTAACCCTATTGGTGCGCACCCATCAGCACTTATCGGAGAATTGCCACGCGGTGTACCTAACAACCTTGTGCCATATGTTACGCAGACAGCAGCGGGCATACGCGAGTGCTTGAGCATCTTTGGTGGCGACTACCCTACACCTGATGGCTCGTGCCTACGCGACTATATCGACGTTGTAGACCTTGCGCGCGCACACGTTGTGGCGATAGCGCGTATGGCAGAGGGCAAGAGCAAGGAGCGTTACGAGGTATTCAACGTGGGTACTGGCTCACCAGTATCTGTATTTGAGTTGGTAAAGGGCTTCGAGGAGGCCAACAACCTAAAACTAAACTACAAGGTTGCGCCACGTCGTGCAGGCGATGTGATGGCGGTATGGGCAGATACAACACTTGCCAACAACGAACTTGGCTGGAGAGCAGAGCGCGAACTAAGCGACACGTTGAAGTCAGCGTGGGCGTGGGAGAAAAATGTTCGTGGCATCGAGTAATAACCGCTACGCAGAGACGTTATAATAGAAACTATTTTAGGGAGGTTCTATAAATTAGGTCGAGATGATTTTGTAGGCTATTTCGAGCAGATTCATTATCTCTTATGAGGGCGCAATGCGAGCATTGTAACCGAGTAAAGATAAGGAAGATGTCGAAATAGGCACAAAAGCAACC
>JAGCKG010000065.1 GCA_017647625.1 Alistipes sp.
AATTCTACAGATACTAAGCATTTCCCTACTGGATAAAACACCTGTAAATCAACTACTTACAAATTGTGATTACAGATACAACGAAGGACCTGATTGTAACTTATTGTTATTCAGCTAGTTTAAACGAGACACTAGTGATTAGTAATTAGTAATTAGTAATTAGCAATGTAAAAGGCGGTGCCTTTTATTGAGTAAGAAAGGAGAGCAGGGACAGCAACGACAGCAGGGAGATTTTTATGATACCCTGCTTTGGTGTTGTCTTTGTTGTTTTAAATTTTGTGGACTATGGCGAATCTGGGTAAAACCCCATTATCCCCATAGTCCACAAACAAAAAAAGATGACCAAATCGGTCATCTTTTCTGCAAAACGCTTTTAGCGCGGAGGGCACTGGATTCGAACGGCTTTAGCCGTAGAGCCGATTCCTTATAAAAAAAGTGCAGGCTTTAGCCGAGCAATAAATCGTTATCATATCGGCTCAACCAGCACTTAAGTGAGTAATCAGAGCCTCATTGCAAAATTAGAATTGCAACGCAATTGTTTGTTGTTTGACAATGGGGGGGGGCTTGCTCACACAATTGTTAAACAACAAAAAAAGACGACTATGAAGTCGTCTCTAATTTTGCTCTTGCGGAGGGCACTGGATTCGAACCAGCGGATACCTTACGATATCGGCAGTTTAGCAAACTGCTGGTTTAAGCCACTCACCCAACCCTCCTTAAACCATCTTTTTTGTAAAAGAGCGGTGCAAATATACAACTATTTTTCTAATATGCAAAATTTATTGATATATTTAGCATCAACATATTCTAAAACGGAGTTTTTTTCCTACTTTTGCAACAACGAAAACCTATTAAAACATATATTATGAAACGACTATTAACACTTTTGGCATTGGTGAGCATATCGTTCACAGCAATGGCAGATGAGGGTATGTGGCTATTGCCATATATCAAGAAGATGAACAGCAAGGATATGAAGAAGCACGGCTGTAAACTTTCGGCTGAGGATATTTACTCTGCCGAGAAGTCGTCGCTAAAGGATGCCATTGTGGTATTCGGTGGTGGCTGTACTGGCGAGATTGTATCGCCTAACGGACTACTCTTCACCAACCACCACTGCGGTTATGGTGCTATTCAGCAGTTGTCATCCGTAGAACACGACTACCTAAAGGATGGTTTCTGGGCGATGAACAACAGCGAGGAACTTCCTGCGGAGGGTCTAAAGGTTAAGTTTGTGCGCCATATCTTGGATGTCACAGCCGAGATGGTAGGTAACATCCCATCGACTGCAAGTCAGGAGGAGTACGAAAACATTGCAGGTGCAAACAAGAAGGCTCTTATCGAGGCTCTCGAGGAGAAGTATCCTGGTATGGATGTAACTATCCCTTCGTTCTTCGGTGGTAATCAGTTCTTTGCATTTATATATGAGGTATATCCTGATGTTCGCTTGGTAGGTACACCACCATCATCTATCGGTAAGTTTGGTGGCGACACCGACAACTGGATGTGGCCACGCCACACTGGCGACTTCTCAATCTTCCGCGTATATGCAGGCAAGGACAACCGCCCTGCGGAGTACTCCGAGGATAACGTGCCTTACAAGGCAGAGAAGTGGCTCGACATCTCTCTTGACGGCATCGAGGAGGGCGACTTCGGTATGATTATGGGCTTCCCAGGCTCTACAGAGCGATACAAGACATCGTACGAGATCGACTATATGCTTGAGGTGGACAACCCACAACGCATCTACATTCGTGGCGAGCGTCAGCAGATACTACGCCAGTGGATGGACTCTGATCAGGCTATCCGTATTCAGTATGACTCGAAGTATGCAAGTTCATCGAACTACTGGAAGAACTCTATCGGTATGTCACGCGGTATCGAGAAGTTGAACGTGCGTGACAAGAAGGCAAAGCAGGAGACCGAGTATCAGGCGTGGGCAGAGAAGAACACCCTACCAGAGGAGCGTTATATGGATGCTCTACGACTTATCGCAGAGTCGCAGAGCGAGGCTCGCGAGGAGAGTGCTACATTGCAGTACCTAAGCGAGGCATTCTTGCGCTCTATAGAACTTACACAGACAATGCTTGGCGTGGACGACTTTGAGCGTTTCTACAAGGACTACAACGCAGATGTAGACCGCGCTGTGGCAAAACGTATGTTTGTGATATACCGCGAGAACAACAAGCGTCTGCCATCAATATATGAGAAGATTGACACTGAGTTTGGTGGCAACAGCGACGCCTATGTCGACTGGCTATACGACAACTCACAACTTACATCGTTGGAGAAGTACAACGCCATAAAGGAACTATCAAAGGAGGAGCGTATCGAGGCATTCAAGAACGACCCAGTGTATGAGTTGACAGATGCCATTCTCGCCCTTTATCGCGAGATTTCGCCTGCCGTAATGGTTGCTGATGCCAAGTTTGCGGAGGGTCATCGTCTCTATATCGCAGGTCTTATGAAGATGCAACCAGAGCGCGCTTGGGCATCGGATGCTAACTTCACCATCCGTCTAACATATGGTAACGTATTGCCTTACAGCCCACGCGATGGCGTGGTGTACAAGCACTACACCACTATCGAGGGCGTTATGGACAAGGAGGACCCTACAAACCCTGTGGAGTTCACCGTACCTGAGCGTCTTAAGGAGTTGTATCGCACCAAGGACTACGGTCGCTATGCCGACAACAATGGCGAGTTGCCAGTAGCATTCCTTGTAAACTGCGATATCACTGGCGGTAACTCTGGCTCACCTGTTATGAACGCCAAGGGCGAACTTATAGGCTTGGCATTCGACGGCAACTGGGAGGCTATGTCGGGCGACGTGGCATTCGAGCCAGAACTACAGCGCACCATTGCCGTAGATATCCGCTATGTGTTGTTTGTTATCGAGAAGTATGGCAACGCCAAGTGGCTTATCGACGAGTTAACGATTAAGTAACGGTTCCGATATACATATTTATAACATTGCACTGTGTCACCTACTGCCTACATAGGAAGTGGGTGACACTTTTATTATTTAATTGATTGATATGTAATTTTTTTTGCTATATTTGCAGTAGTATCTCTCTATAAGCACATATTTACAAGTTTTATATGTATCTTACAGAGAAGATATCATTGTGTAAAAGACTCCACGCCCAATACTATTACAACAATCGCCGTTTGGAGTCATTATTATTTTAAGCGTATATTATGAAACGTAATGATGTCTATGTTGCACCCGTAATCGATGTGTGCATAATTGCAGTAGAGCAAGGTTTTAGTCTATCTAATACAGGAAATTTGGAGGATCTTGAAGATGGAGGAGAAATCTAATCTTCTACTCTTACCATATCGTACATAGTGCGATAATTTCGTATCGCACCGATCTGTTTATCAACTCGTATTATTTGACAGGTTATGAAACATTTATTATACTTTATCGCTGCGCTACTACTACTTGGATGCCAGCAGACAACCATCGAAGAGCAATATGTAGCACCAAATAACACACCTCGATTCTATGGTTCATTTAACGATGAAAACACAAGGACATTCCTCAACGATGAGGTTGAATTGTGCTGGCACGCCGAGGATCACATCTCCATTTTTGCAAACACGACACAAAATATGGAGTATAAGTTTGATGGCGATAATGGCGATAAGAATGGATACTTCACAGCCATCTCAAAACCATCTATGGATCAAGGCGACAACACAGGTTATAATTATGCGGTATACCCATATGATTCGACAATCACACTAAACAACGATGGCTCCCTCTCTGTTAACTACCCGTCGCAACAGACATACGCAGAGGGCTCATTTGCACGCGGGGCAAATATGATGGTTGCCGTAACGGAGAGTGCTACCGACTATGATTTAACATTTCGCAATGTGTGTAGTTACCTCAAAGTTCGTCTATGGGGCGAGAGTCAGCGCGTCAAGTCGATTACAGTGACATCAAATGGCGATGAAGCACTATCTGGTGACGCATCTATTATTGCTTGTTATAACAATACCCCCGAATGCAGAATGACCGAGGAGGGTAATAGCGTTACACTCGACTGCGGAGATGGCATTGATATTAGTTCATCATCTATTACACCTACAGAATTCTGGATTACCCTACCCCCAGTCACCCTCGCTCAGGGCTTTACTGTTGAGGTTGCGAATGTTGATGGTGCAACCAAGACCTTCGAGGTTGCAAAAACATTCACATTTAAGCGTAATACATATTACTCATTAACACGCGAACTATCCATTAGTGACTCCTCTATAACAAATAGACCTCCAAACAATGAGTTATGGCTCACTACCAAATTCAATTCCATCTGCAAACCTACATTGAACGACTGGGGTATCAACTTAATATCAGCAACCTACAAAGATGATAAATGCGTTATAGTATTTGATGGGCCGATTACTACTTTGGGAGACTATTGCTTTGAATTTAACGATCGTATTGAAAGTGTAATTATGCCCGACTGCGTAGAGTCTATTGGAGTTAGCGCATTCGTTGGTTGTCAAAACCTTTCAAGCATCTGCTTATCCAAGAACCTCGTATCAATAGGTTCTGGAGCATTTGAGGGCTGTTTTGGATTAACCGAAATAGAACTATATGATAACCTTAAGACTATATCCGATTGGGCCTTTTCTATGTGCAGATCTTTGACAGATATTACAATACCCAACAGCGTAGAGTCTATCGAAGATTGTGCATTTCATTTTTGCTCTGGTCTTGTGAACCTAACATTAGGCTCAGGGCTAAAAACAATTGGTCAAAGGGCATTCGAGAACTGCACCCAATTAAGTGGCAGTATTACTTTTGGAGACAACTTGGAATATATTGGGGAGGGTGCATTTTATCAATGTTCTAACCTAAGTGGTATAACCTTTGGGGAAAACTTACAATATATTGGGAAAGAGGCATTTTATGGATGCTCTAACATTCGTGATATAACCATTCCAAATAGTGTAACATTTATTGGAGCAGACGCTTTTAAAAAATGTCCGATTACCAATTTAAAATTAGGTAGTGGTATTACAGAGATTCCAGAAAATGCATTTTCTGGATACTCAAGCATTGAAAATATTACATTTGACGATAGTTTAGTATCCATAGGAGCCAAAGCCTTCTATTATGGTAAATATACCAGCATAACATTACCTGCAGGTGTTACCTACATAGGTGATAGTGCATTATATACAAACACACTGCAAACCGTATATTGCAAAGCTACCACCCCACCGACATTGGGTAATAATGCATTTTGGCATAATATCACTATATATGTACCCGCAGAGTCAGTAAATGATTATAGAACTGCTGCAGGATGGAGGAGATATGCGCCCAACATTGAGGGCTATGACTTCGATACAAACACCGCTATACCTACCCCACCATCTAACAATCAGATTTTCTACACCTCTATATCAAATAGCGTTATTTCACCACGCCAAACCCACTTAAAGGTAGTTTCAAATACAATGGTTAATGGTAAGGGTGTCATCGAATTTGATGGAGAGATTACCAGCATTATGCATCACTCGTTCTACGAAGAAGATCTACTTACAAGTATAACTCTGCCATCAAGTGTGACAACAATTGAGGAGAGTGCATTTTGGTATTGTTCGAATCTACAAAGCGTAAAGGGCATCGATAATGTAATTTCTATTGGAGTGTCCGCATTTTCCAATTGCCCTAACCTGTCGGATATAACATTGGGAGATAAGTTAACATCTATTGATAGTTACGCATTTAGTAGGTGCTCTAATTTAAAGAGTATAACCATTCCCAATAGTCTTACAAACTTGGGCTATCAAGTCTTTACTGGCTGTACAAATCTTGAAGAGTTCAAAGGCAAAGGTGCAACAAACGACGGAAAAGGTCTTATCTTGGATGGAACACTATATGCTCTTATATCCAATGGTTCAGAGTGTGTCATCCCTAATGGTGTAACTAATATTGCCAATGGTGTCTTTGACGGTAATAATAATATATATAGTGTCACTATCCCAGAGGGCGTAACAAATATTGGAGAAAGCGTCTTTAACTCTTGCGAGAATCTTGAGAAAGTAGAGTTCCCACATAGTCTTAACTCAATTGGCAAGTTTGCTTTCTATAATTGCACAAATCTCAAATCCATAAAACTACATCCAAACACACACACAATCGACGCTAATGCGTTTGGTTATTGTAGCAACCTATCAGATATTAACCTACCAAGTGGTTTAATCAACATCAACTACTCGGCATTTTATGAGTGTGATGCGTTAACAACTATTACCCTACCATATACTCTACGAACAATTGGTCATTATGCATTTGCCAACTGCTCAAACCTATCGAGTGTCTACTGTAAATCAGTGACAGCGCCAGAACCTATTTTGTTCAACGGCGGTATGTGGGATGCATTTAAGGACAACGCTCCTGGCAGAATAATATATGTGCCAAGTGGCAAACTAAACGATTACTGTAATATGGACGGTTGGACTCCGTACAGATTTGAAATGGCTGAATATAACGTTGATTATGAGGAGATCGATCCAGATACAATGCCTGATGACCATAAAATCTACTACACATCGACTAACGGATCTATAGTAAAGCCCGTCAACTCGGATATTTACGGTGCCAATATATTGGTTAACAGATACGAGAATGGAACTGGAATAATAATCTTCGATGGAAGTATAACCACGATAGGTGATTCTGCTTTTAAAAATTCAACCACCCTAAAGAGTATCACAATTCCTAATAGTGTAACATCAATTGAGAGTGAGGCCTTCTCACACTGCTCGAATCTTGAGGAGATAAATTTTGGCACAGGAGTAACCTCTATTGGCAATAACGCTTTCGACTCTTGTACAAGCCTCAATAGCCTCTTCATCCCAGCAAATATTAACTACATTGATGAGGATGCGTTTAAATATTGTTCTGCTCTCAAGAAGATAGATATTGAGAGTCTCAAGTCGTGGTGCGGCATAACTTTCGTCGACCAAGACACAAATCCATTGGCAGGAGGAAGTGGTTTATATCTAAACAATGAATTGATAACAGATTTGGTAATCACATCTGATATCACAAAAATTAATAGATACGCATTCTATAACTATCTGCACCTAACGAGCGTAACAATAGGCAATAGCGTTAAGACAATCGGTAAGGGAGCATTCAGATACTGCGATAATCTACTCAGCGTAAATATCTTGGATGGAGTAACAACAATAGATGATAACGCATTCTACTATTGTGAGAATCTTAAAGATGTCACAATTGGTAGTGATGTTGAAACTATCGGTGATAGTGCATTTGACGGATGTAAATGCATTACAAGTATTGTCATTCCTGACAGTGTAACAACAATCGGCAGTAGTGCATTCGAAGGATGTTCTGCTTTGGAAAATATAACATTCGGACGCGGTCTAAAGAGCATCGGACGTAACGCATTCTGCAGATGTAGATCCCTTAATGCATTTGAGGGTTGGCTGGCATCAGACGATGGTATGTGCTTGATTATCGATGGTCGATTGATGGCGTTTATATGCAAGTGTCCAATCTCACCATACACATTCCCCGATAGCATCACAGTAATTGGTAACGCCTCTGTCTATGATTGTGAATCGGTAACGGAATTCATCATTCCAGACACCGTCACAAGAATTGAATCCTCAGCATTCGACTACTGCTTCAATCTTAATACGGTGACTATTGGTGCCAATGTGGAGACAATAGGCTACTGGGCATTCAGCAACTGCTTTGCACTTAAGAAAATATATTGCCGTGCAGCAACACCTCCTAAACCAACATATTTTAGTGATGAGTGGGGTGTTTTTGATGAGGAACTAAAAACGCGAAAGATATATGTACCAATGGAGTCTGTAGAGGCATATAAGACTGCCGAAGGCTGGAGCGAATTTGCAGACCAAATTATTGGATACAATTTCAAAGAAGAGGAAATGTAACAAACTCCGAAACACAGGGTTGTCTATCACCCTTAGACAACCCTATATCTACACCCTCGAGGATTTCTTTATATAAGATATACCCTATTACTTGGGGTTAAATTGATACATTTTTTGTACCTTTGCGGTATGGAGAGATATATCAATATTAACGATTTCAACTATAACCTTCCCGATGAGCGTATTGCCAAGTTTCCATTGGCAGAGCGTTCGTCGTCGAAGTTGCTTGTATACGATAACGGCACTATCAAGGAGAGCCACTTCCGCAATGTGGCGGAGTACCTGCCCGAGGGTGCGATGCTCGTATTTAATAATACGCGCGTTGTGCGCGCGCGTATAGTGATGCACAAGGACTCTGGTGCGCGCATCGAGGTGTTCTGCCTCGAGCCACACAACCCTGCCGACTACGAGCGCGCCTTTGCACAGTACGAGACATCGGAGTGGAGTTGCATCGTGGGCAACCTCAAAAAGTGGAAAGAGGGCGAGATAGGTATCAACTTCGAGTATGCGGGCGAGCAACATACCCTGCGTGCCGAGATTGTGGAGCGTGGCACACGCGAACATATAGTACGCTTCCGTTGGTCGGCAGAGTGCAGTTTCGGACAGTTGCTCGAAACCCTTGGTCGTATTCCTATTCCACCATATCTCAACCGCGAGAGCGAGGATATAGACAACACGCGCTACCAGACCGTATATGCACGCTTCGAAGGCTCTGTAGCAGCCCCTACAGCGGGTCTGCACTTCACACCCGAACTTATTGATAGTATGCGAGGTAGCGGTTTCTCGTTCGAGGAGGTGACGCTACACGTTGGTGCTGGAACATTCCTTCCCGTTAAGGATGACGATGCCACACAGCACGCTATGCACACCGAACACTTCTCGATAACAGGCAGTGCGGTGGAGAATCTACTTAAAAACATAGGCAATATCGTTGCTGTAGGTACTACGTCGGTGCGTACATTAGAGTCGTTGTCAGCCCTTGCGTGGCGTATCAAGGAGTCGGGCAACCCCGACACCGAGCGCACTGTAGGACAGTGGGAGTTGTACGATATCCCTGCGGAGTTTGATGGTAAGGAGGCACTGCAAACACTCCTCGACTATATGCAGAGAGGTGGCATCGACCGCCTCAAGGCTTCGACACAGATTATGATTACGCCTCTTGGCTACCGCTTCCGTATTGTAAGTTATATAATCACGAACTTCCACCAGCCTAAATCAACCTTGCTATTGTTGGTTAGCGCGTATGTGGGTGGCGACTGGACAAAGATTTACGACTACGCTCTCGAGAATGACTTCCGCTTCTTAAGTTATGGCGACTCGTCGCTACTTAAAGTGAAAACTGAAAGGTGAAAACTAAAAAGTGTGGTATCTGCGATGCTTTTTATAAATGAAAAGTGGGCTTATTGGTCAAAACCGAGAAAAGGTTGATCAGCACCACGACCGAATTTTTGATTAGAAGGCTGCAGATACAACGCTCGGCAAAAATGCCACCGATGGGTAGTACTTGGCGTACGTCCCATTGGTGGCACTTTTTGTTAGCGGCCGCAGATGACCCCTTATCACAAGAAATTACCAGTTGAGGATGCGACGGAAGTCATACTCCTCTGGGTTAGGAAGGTATGCCTTCGCAGCCTCGTAATCATCTGGAGTGATGTAGTGCATAAGGTTGTCGATAACCTGATGAATCTTATCAGCGTTGATATCTACAAGACGTGGTGGAATCTTGCCAGTCTCTGGATCCTGAAGATCCTTGAGGTAGAGTGGAGAGACGTAACCCTCCTGGCTGATATATACCATACAGCCAGTCTTGCCCTCAGAGAAGAGTTTGTAGACACCCATACCGAGCTGTGAGCAGTATACAAGGTCGAAAGCACAAGGAGTCTGGCAACGTACCTCGTAGCCAATCTCTACTGGGCGAGACTTAACCTTGATACCGAGAGCCTTGCAACGCTTCTCAAGAAGAGTGTTGAACATCTCTGCCTTTGACACCTTACCAAGTTCTGGGTGACCGTGGTCGTCGTATGAGAAGTGGATACCTGACTTTAGTATCTCCTCCTGATCAAGAGCGTGGAATACACCCTCCGATACCATCGCTACACCATAGTCCATATTCATAATCTTACGCTTAACGATAGCAGATACGATAAGGCTGATGATCTTGTCAATAGTAATCTTGGTCTTGTTGAACATCTCTGGGATGATAATCATTGGGTAGTGACAAGCAGATGCGATACCAAATGCAAGGTGACCTGCAGAGCGACCCATAGCAGCAACAACAAACCAGTTAGCAGAGGTACGAGCATCGTTGTAAACAGCGCGACCAATTACAGAACCTGCGTTCTTCGCAGACTGGTAACCAAATGTAGGCATACCTGCTGGCAATGGAAGGTCGTTGTCGATAGTCTTTGGAACGTGGATGTTAGCAATAGGATACTGCTTCGCCTCCAAGAACTTAGCGATACGGTTTGCAGTAGATGCTGTGTCGTCACCACCTACGGTAACGAGCAACTTGATGTTGTTAGACTTGAAGAAATCGAGGTTGAAGTTCTTCTCGAAGTCCTCCTCTGATGGCTTAAAACGGCTCATTGTGAGGTACGAACCACCCTGATTGAAGATGTAGTCTACGCGGAACATATCCAAATCCTCAAAACGTGGATTTGGGTTGAAAAGACCCGAATAGCCGTAGTGAAGACCAATAACACGATAACCCTTTGCAAGGAAAGTCTTTGCGACAGAGCCAACAACGGTGTTCATACCCGGTGCTGGACCACCACCTGTTAGAATTGCAATTGCCTCTTTCATAGCGTTCTATATTAAGTTGTTAATAATTATCATTTCCACTCCACAAAGATACTAAATATTTTTAAAAACAATAAATTTTATGCCACTATAATTTATTCAATCAAAAAATAGTATCTTTACAAGGAGAAAAGAGTAAAACTATGGAGATAAAGAGGTATTTCACACTGATATGTATGTTGCTCATAGTCAGCGCAACAAGAGCCGAGGAGCCATTCAACGGACTTATCACACGTCTCGACGGCACGGGCGTAAAGGCAAATGTCGTTGTCAAGGATAGCGACAAGCGTACCCGCTCGGATGGTAAGGGTCGCTTCGGTCTTACGGACATCAAGGGCGATGAGACGCTATATATCATCGTTAAGCGCGACACTACGACAGTGGAGTTAGCAGGACATAAGAGCATACACATTATCCTTGCCGAGGCTGGCGAGGTGGTAGAGAGCAAGGAGTCGGAGGAGTTGATGAACTACGGCTTTGGCTATGTCAAGCGAAGAGAGAGCATCGACTACTCGTCGGGTATTTCTGGCGATAGACTCCGCGCAACAGGAACAAGCGACCTGCGCAAGGCTCTAATGATGTGCTACCCAGGACTGAAGTATATAAATGGCGAGTTGTGCCTGATGACACAGAACTCTATAAACAGTTCGTCGGGAGTGCTTATCCTCTGCGACGGCGTGGAGTGCAACCTCGACTACATCAATATTCAGGATGTAAGTTCGGTGGAGATTATCAAAGGCTCGAATATGTACGGCTTTAGAGGCGTCAATGGCGTAGTGCTGATAAAGACGAATAAGTAAGGCGACGCCTTTTTACAAACTGAAAACTGATAACTGAAAACAGAAAAGTTAGGTGTCTGCGACGCTATATTTATTAAACTAAAAAGTGAAAACTGAAAACTGAAAACTGAACTTTGCGATTAAGGCGAGAGCAGAACAAGTAAACTTGTTCTGCCGAGCCGTAGCAAAGTCGAGGCATTACGAAGTTTTGCCTCAAAAGTGTGGTGCGCTTCGCGCGGAGTTTTATTGCTGCGCCTGATGCCAAAGGGACCAAAGCGTCCTAAAGCGGACCAAAGGGGATAAGCAACCTACACTCCCCTTTCTGCCCCTTTACACCCCTTTCTGCCCCTTTAGGCCCCTTCAACGTAGTTGTCGCTTGGCACAAGCGAGACAGACACAAACATACAAGGGTAGCACTACCCAATTTCTTATCAGAAGGGGTTAGATTTGGCTCTGACACGAAAAATGGCGGATGGGACATACTTTGCGTATTTCCCATTCGCCATTTTGACTAAAGAGTCAAAGATGACCCCTTATCACAAGAAATTATTTCTTGGGAGAAGGGCGCCGAGTGCTACACTCGGCGAAAAAGGCGACGATGGGTAGTACTTGAACGTACGTCCCATTGTCGCCTTTTTAGTTAGGGGCCGCAATCGACCCCTTATCACAAGAAATTAAATTACTTTGTGCGGTTAATATAAGAATTATAACGCCACTTTGCATTCTCCTCCGCAGCCTCGAAGAGTTGCTCTGCCTCTGCTGGGAATGCCTTCTTGAGTGAGGTGTAACGTACCTCCTTCATTAGGAAGTCGCGGAACTTGCTCCAGTCTGGCTCCTTAGAGTCCATAACGAATGGGTTCTTGCCCTCTGCCTCAAGCTGTGGGTTGTAGTGCCATAGGTGCCAGTAACCACACTCTACAGCCTGCTTACCTACAGTCTGTGTGCGTGTCATACCGCCCTTGATACCGTGGTTGATACAAGGAGCGTAGGCGATGATGAGTGATGGACCTGGATATGCCTCAGCCTCCTTAAGTACGTTGAAGAGTTGCTGTTGTGAAGCACCGATAGATACCTGTGCAACATATACATAGCCGTAGGTCATAGCAATAGCACCGATATCCTTCTTGCGGATACGCTTACCTGCTGACGCGAACTTTGCAACAGCACCTACTGGGGTAGACTTTGATGACTGACCACCAGTATTTGAGTAAACCTCGGTATCTACGATAAGGATGTTCACATCCTCGCCAGAAGCCAAGACGTGGTCTACACCACCGAAACCGATATCGTAGCCCCAGCCGTCACCACCGATGATCCACTGCGACTTCTTAACAAGCCAGTCCTTGTACTCAACGATAGTGCGACAAGCCTCGCAGTTGCAAGCCTCTGCCATAGGGATAAGGCGTGCTGCAACCTCGCGTGAAGCGGCTGCAAGGTGGCGCGAGTCGATCCACTCCTGCATTGTAGCCTTAAGCTCCTCTGAACAGCAGTTGCACTCTGCAATAGCCTTACGCATAGTGTCCTCCAAAGCCTGACGTACCTTCTCAACACCGACACGCATACCGAGACCGAACTCTGCGTTGTCCTCGAAGAGTGAGTTAGCCCACGCAGGACCCTGACCCTTATCGTTAGTGCAGTATGGTGTTGATGGCGCAGAACCAGAGTAGATAGAGGTACAACCAGTAGCGTTAGCAACCATCATACGGTCACCGAAGAGCTGTGTGATAGCCTTGATATATGGAGTCTCACCGCAACCAGCACAAGCACCAGAGAACTCAAACAATGGCTGTGCAAACTGCAAGTTCTTAACAGACTTTGTCTTATCTACATACTCGGTGTAGCCAATCTCCTTTGTAACCTTTGTCCAGTTCTCTGCCTCTGGCATCTGCTCTGCCAAAGGACGCATAACAAGAGCCTTCTCCTTTGCAGGACATACGTCAACACAGTTGTTACAGCCCGTACAGTCCATAGGAGATACCTGAATGCGGAACTTCAACGCCTTGGTCTCACCCAAGCCCTGCTTCCACTCCAAGCCACTTGCTGCAGCCTGCTCCTCTGTAGCAAGGAATGGGCGGATAGCAGCGTGAGGACATACATATGCACACTGGTTACACTGGATACAGTTCTCAATCTTCCAAGCAGGAACAGAGGTAGCGATACCACGCTTCTCGTAGGCAGCAGTACCATTGTCCCAAGTACCATCCTCACGACCGTTGAATGCCGATACTGGAAGTTGGTCGCCCTTCAAAGCGTCGATAGGAGCGCATACGTTCTTTACGAACTCTGGTACGTTCTCCTCGCTCTTGTGGCAAAGCTCCTCGCACTCCAACTCTGCCCACTCAGCAGGAACCTCAACCTTGATAACAGCCTCGCAACCTGCATCTACAGCGGCATAGTTCATATTCACGATATCCTCACCCTTATTGCCGTAAGATTTGTAGATAGCCTTCTTCATCTCCTCAACAGCCTTCTCGATAGGAATGATATCGGCAATCTTGAAGAATGCAGCCTGCATAATGGTGTTGGTACGAGAGCCAAGACCAAGTTCCGAAGCAATCTTTGTAGCGTTGATAATGTAGAAGTTAATCTCCTTCTTTGCAAGGTAACGCTTCATATGTGCTGGAAGTGTAGCGCAAGTGGTCTCGGCATCGTTAACAGAGTTAAGAAGGAATGAGCCACCACGCTTTAGACCCTTCAACACGTCGTACTTCTCAACATACGATGGCACGTGGCAAGCAACGAAGTCTGGCGTAGTAACCAAGTATGGAGATGTGATTGGGTTGTCACCGAAACGCAAGTGCGATGAGGTGTAACCACCCGACTTCTTAGAGTCGTATGAGAAGTAAGCCTGACAATACTTGTTTGTCGAGCCACCGATAATCTTAATAGAGTTCTTGTTAGCACCTACAGTACCATCAGAGCCAAGACCGAAGAACAATGCCTCGAAAGTACCCTCCTTTGCCATAGAAATCTCCTTACCTACAGGCAATGACAACATTGTAACGTCGTCGTTGATACCTACAGTGAAGTGATTCTTTGGAGTCTCTGCCTCGAGGTTAGCAAATACTGCCAACATCTGTGCAGGAGTAGTATCCTTTGATGATAGACCGTAGCGACCACCGATAATCATTGGACGATTCTCGCACTCGTAGAATGCATCGCGGATATCGAGCAACAATGGCTCACCTGTAGAGCCTGGCTCCTTGGTGCGGTCAAGCACACAGATGCGCTTAACACTCTTTGGCAACACATTGAAGAGGTACTTCGCAGAGAATGGACGGTAGAGGTGTACGGTGATAACACCCACCTTCTTGCCCTGTGAGCGGAGGTAGTCAACACACTCCTTGATAGTCTCTGTAACAGAACCCATAGCGATGATGATGTTCTCTGCCTCGGCATCGCCATAGTATGTGAATGGCTTGTACTCGCGACCAGTGATAGTCGAGATCTTCTCCATAGCCTCGGCAACCATATCTGGCACTGCGTTGTAGAACTTGTTTGACGCCTCACGAGTCTGGAAGTAGATATCTGGGTTCTGGGCAGTACCGCGTGTTACTGGATGCTCTGGGTTGAGCGCACGACGACGGAACTCCTTAAGAGCCTCACGGTCGAACATCGCTGTGAGCGAAGCCTCGTCGATAAGTTCAATCTTCTGAATCTCGTGCGATGTGCGGAAGCCATCGAAGAAGTGTACAAAAGGAATGCGAGACTTGAGAGCCACGATGTGTGCTACACCAGCAAGGTCCATAACCTCCTGAACAGAAGATGTTGCAAGCATAGCAAAACCTGTCTGGCGTACTGCCATAACATCCTGGTGGTCACCGAAAATAGAGAGTGACTGTGCCGCCAAAGCACGCGCTGAAACGTGAAATACTCCAGGGAGCAACTCACCTGCAATCTTATACATATTAGGCACCATCAACAACAAGCCCTGTGATGCTGTAAATGTCGTTGTTAGCGCACCACTCTGCAAAGAGCCGTGTACAGCACCCGCTGCACCAGCCTCTGACTGCATCTCAACCACCTTAACAGTATCGCCAAAAATGTTCTTCTTGCCCTGTGCAGACCACTCGTCTACAAGCTCCGCCATAGTTGACGATGGAGTGATTGGATAGATGGCTGCTACCTCTGAAAACATATACGCAATATGCGCTGCTGCGTAGTTACCATCACACGTAATAAATTTCTTCTCCTTCATATTCCATCAATTATATTATTGTCAATCGCAATTTTGCCCAATCGAGTCAGACAAAAATCGGGGCAAAGTTAGCAATTTTGAGTGAAATTTCATAACATTTTCGCTGTTAACTTTTTAACACTACAAATATTGGGCAACAATGAGTTTCCAGAAGGAGTAACAGGTTATAAAATAGTTGGGTATATGTAGCAACTATTTGAAAAAATTATATCTTTGTGCCTATGAAAGTTACTTTTTTAGGCACAGGCACATCTCAAGGAGTACCCGTAATAGGGTGTAAATGTGCAGTTTGCCAGTCGGAAGATAGACGAGACAAACGTCTGCGCACATCGGCAATGGTGGAGGTCAAGGGACACAGATTCATTATAGATGCTGGACCCGACTTCAGGTATCAGATGCTACGCGCCAAGGTGTCGCATATCGACGCCCTGCTTCTTACGCACGAACACAAGGACCATACGGGAGGTATTGACGATGTTCGTGCATTCAACTTTGTGGACTACCCCAAGGCTATACACCGCATACATATCTACGGCAACAAGAGGACTATAGATGCTATACACAGCGACTTCCACTACGCCTTTGCTACAAATAAATATCGCGGTGTGCCAGAGATTGAGACACATATAATCTCCGAAAACGAGAACTTCGAGATTGACGGCATAGAGATAACACCTATCGTGGGTCAGCACTCGGAGCGTTTCCGCTCGGTAGGATACCGCATAGGCAACTTCGCATATCTTACCGATATGAACAACATCGCACCCGAAGAGGTGGAGAAACTACGTGGCGTAGATACTATGGTTATAAACGCTCTGCGCTGGGAACCTCACTCTTCACACTTCTCGGTAAGCGAGGCTATAGAGATTATCAATCGCGTAGCACCGCGTGAGGCATATCTTACACACGCCTCACATCGCATAGGTCTACATAGCGAGTTGGAGCATCGCCTACCTGCGGGTGTTAAGATGGCATACGACGGACTTGAAATAGAGATTAACAAATAATACCGATTTAATATATGGCACACTATTTACAGGATAAAGTTGTAGTGGTTACTGGTGCATCATCGGGCATTGGCGAGGCTATGTCACGCGAATATGCCAAGATGGGCGCAAAGGTTGTTATGGCAGCACGTCGCGAGGAGGAGTTAAAGCGTATCGCTAATGAGATTACAAGCAGTGGCGGTGTGGTGGCATACTGCGCCTGCGATGTTACGAAGGAGGAGGAGTGTAAACACCTTATCGAGGTTGCTGTAGAGCATTTCGAGGGTGTCGACGTAATGATATGCAACGCAGGACTCTCGATGCGCGCGCTGTTCGATGATTGCGACCTTGCCGTTCTGCACCGACTTATGGATGTAAACTTCTGGGGTACGGTAAACTGCACAAAATATGCACTCCCACATATCCAAAAGTCTAAAGGCTCAATTGTAGGCATATCATCCGTTGCAGGCATACACGGTCTGCCCGGCAGAACGGGATACTCGGCATCGAAGTATGCAATGACAGGTTTCTTGGATACTATCCGAGTGGAGAACCTGAAGAAGGGCGTCCACGTTATGACTGCCTGCCCAGGCTTCACAGCCTCAAACGTGCGCTTCTCGGCACTCACTGCCGACGGCACACAGCAGGGCGAGACACCACGCAACGAGTCGAAGATGATGACTCCCGAAGAGGTGGCACATATCGTTGCTAAAGGCATCAAACGCCGTAAGCGTCTCTGCCTTATGGAGTGGGAGGGTCGTGGCACACACCTGCTAAAGAAGTTCTTCCCAGCACTGGTTGATAGACTCTTCTATGCGGTAATGGCCCAAGAGCCAGACTCACCGTTAAAGTGAAAACTGAAAACTGAAAGGTGAAAAGTAAGGTGCGCTTCGCGCGAGATTTGTAAAAAGGGCCTAAGTGGACTAAAGGGGAGAAAAGCGGACTAAAGCGGACCAAAGGGGACCAAAGGGGTAGTTTTCTGCGCCTAATACCAAAGAGTCCTAAAGCGGACCAAAGGGGATAAGCAACCTACACTCCCCTTTCTGCCCTTTTCTGCCCTTTTCTGCCCCTTTCTGCCGCTTTTCTAAAAAGTCGCAGACTTTTAACAGAATAAACATTGATTAGCGCGAGACCTAATTTCTTGTCAGAAGGGGTTAGATGTGGCCTCGATAAAGAGATTGCCCCAGATGGGACATACATAGCGTATTTCCCATTTGGGGCAATGATTGAGAGGTCGCAGATGACCCCTTATCACAAGAAATTTTATTACCAGATGATTACTCGCTCCTCAACCGGCATATACATAGCATCAGCCTCGGTGATGTTGAAAGCATCGTAGAAAGACTGGATGTTGCGGAGGGTAGCGTTTACGCGGTTGCGACCGAGAGAGTGAACATCGACCTTGGTAAGACGCTCCTTCTCCTGATCGGTGATATTCTGCGCCCAAAGGGTTGCATAACCGATGTAGAAACGCTGTTCGCCAGTGAAGCCATCGATATCTGCTGGACGACCCTCTGCCCAAGCGTAGTCTACAAGACCTGTGTATGCAAGGCGAAGACCACCCTGATCAGCGATATTCTCACCCAAAGAGAACTTACCATCTGCGAAGAGACCTGGCAAAATCTCGATAGCGTTGAACTGGTCAACAAGAACCTGTGTCTTCTTCTCGAAGGCTGTGCGGTCCTCCTTGGTCCACCAGTCGTTCATATTACCAACCTTATCAAACTGTGAACCCTGATCGTCGAAGCCGTGAGTCATCTCGTGTGCGATAACAACACCAATAGCACCGTAGTTTACAGCGTCGTCAGCATTAGGGTTGTAGAATGGTGGCTGAAGGATAGCTGCTGGGAAGCAGATCTCGTTGGTTGTAGGCATATAGTATGCGTTAACCATCTGTGGAGGCATAAGCCACTTCTCGCGGTCTACAGGCTTGCCTACCTCTGCCATAGCATCGGCAGTGTACCAGCGGTTAGCCTCTACGACATTCTCCCAGTATGACTTCTTTGGATCTACGTTGAGTGTAGAGTAGTCCTTCCACTTGTTAGGGTAACCAATCTTTACGGTGAAGGCAGCGAGTTTCTCGTGAGCCTTTGCCTTTGTATCCTCGCTCATCCAGTCCAAAGCGTCGATATGCTTGCCAAAGGCCTGCTGGATGTTTGCAACCATCTTCTCTACGCGAGCCTTCTCCTTCTCTGGGAAGTACTTAGCAACGTACATCTGACCTACAGCCTCTGAAAGGATGTTGTTAGGCACACCCATAGCGCGCTTCCAGCGTGGACGAATCTCCTGTGTACCAGACATTGTCTTGCCGAAGAACTCGAATGATGCCACAGCGAACTCCTCGCTTAGGTATGATGCAGCAGCGTCGATGTAGTGAACAGCAACGTATGCACGCAACGCCTCAACAGGAGTTGTTGCCAATACATTAAGGATGTTTGCCAATGATGATGGCTGGCTAACGACAACCTTATCAAGACCCTCGATGTTCATAGCCTTGAAGTATGCCATCCAGTCAACTGTAGCGTACTCCTTGCAGAGTGCCTCAACGCTATATGGGTTGTAACCCTTAACGATATCGCGACACTCAACATTTGACCACGACTTCTCTGCGATAGCATCCTCTATAGCAACTACATCATCAACCATCTTCTTGATGTCGCCCTCAACACCTGCAAGGGTGAACAACTTCTCAAGATATAGACGGTATGCAGACTTAATCTCGGCATTCTTCTCGTCAATATAGTAATCGCGGTTACCCATACCAAGACCACCCTGCTCGAGATAGAAGATAGTCATATTGCTATCCTCAAGGTCGGCAGCAGGATATGCAGCGAAAAATACACCAATACCGTCGGTGTGGAGTGATGGGATAGAGCGCAATAATTCTGCACGATCCTCGATTGCAAGGATAGCGTTCAACGCCTCACGGATAGGCTCTGCGCCCTCACGATTCAAACGCTCCTCATCGAGACCCATCTTGTATAGGTCAGAGATCTTCTGCTCGACGCTGCCAAACTCTGCCTTAACCTTTGACATCTCGCCAAAGAGGTCATTGATACGAATCTCATTGTTCTCGCGGAGGACATCGAAAGAACCATAGCGAGAGTACTCAGGCTTTAGAGGGTTGTTCTTCTGCCAACCGCCAGTAGCCCACTGGTAGAAGTCATCGTTGCGAACGATAGACTCATCGAAGTTATTGATGTCGATAGCAGGCACCTGCGCCTGATTATCGTCATTTGTTGCACACGCAGTCATCATAAGCGCAGTTGCAAGGATAAATGTTAGTCGTTTCATTATTTAATGATTAGTAATTTTAGGTTATTGGTCGTATAATGCAAAGTTATATGCTGTGGCTATTTTGAAGCTGCTCGCAGAGTTTGAAAGCGGAGTTTACTTAGCGTAAATGAGCATTTCAAACTCAAGGCAGATGCCAAAAGAGCCGAGCAGATAACTTTGCCACAAGAAATTACTTTCTAATGGCAGCTACACCTGGCAACTCCTTACCCTCCATATACTCAAGAAGAGCACCGCCACCAGTAGATACATATGATACCTTATCGGCAAGACCAAACTTGTTGATACAAGCAACAGAGTCACCACCACCGATAAGTGAGTATGCACCGTTCTTCTCGGTAGCCTCTGCAATAGCCTCTGCAACAGCGCGTGAGCCTGTAGAGAACTTGTTGATCTCGAATACACCTACAGGACCATTCCAAAGGATAGTCTTGCAACCGAGGATATGCTCGCGGAACTTTGCCTTACCCTGAGTAGCGATGTCGACACCCTCCCAAGCATCTGGGATGTTGTTTGCAGGAGCCTCCTGAGTGTTTGCAGTCTCGGCGAAGTCGTCGCAGATAAGGGCATCTGGAGAGCGAAGGATAGTAACACCACGCTCCTCTGCCTTCTTCAAAATCTCGAGTGCTACAGGGAACATATCTGGCTCGCAGATAGACTTACCCTCATTACCACCCTCGGCACCTGCGAAGGTGTAGGTCATACCACCACCAATGATAATAGAGTCAACCTTCTCCATAAGTTTCTCGATGATAGTAATCTTGGTAGACACCTTTGAACCACCGATGATAGCGCAGAAAGGACGCTCTGGGTTCTCCATAACGCCATCGATAGCCTTTAGCTCGTTCTCCATAACGTAACCGAACATCTTATCCTGTGGGAAGTAGTCTGCGATGAGTGCTGTAGAGGCGTGTGCGCGGTGTGCTGTACCGAAGGCATCGTTGATATAGCAGTCGGCATATGATGCAAGACGCTTAACGAACTCCTTCTGCGACTCCTTAACAGCCTTCTTTGCCTCCTTCTTCTCCTCATCAGATGCATCCTCTGCCAAGCCACGAGGCTTACCCTCCTCCTCAGCATAGAAACGCAAGTTCTCGAGCAACATAACCTCGCCTGGCTTGAGGTTAGCTGCCATAGTTCCAGCCGTCTCACCCATACAGTCGCCTGCGAACATCACCTTAACACCCAAACGCTCCTCGATAGCGTATACGATCTGCTCCAAAGAGTACTTTGGCTCTGGGTTCTGCTTTGGACGACCAAGGTGCGACATAAGAATCACTGAACCACCGCCAGCCAACACCTTCTTAATGGTTGGAATAGCAGCACGAATACGAGTATCATCTGTTACCTTGCCATCAGCGAGTGGCACATTGAAGTCTACGCGGATAATAGCACGCTTACCCTCGAAATTGTAATTATCAATAGCAAACATATCTTATTGTTTTATAGATTAATATTATTTAGGGCGCAAAATTACAATTTTTTTTAAGATGCTGTAACATTGCGCCCTATTTATTAATGGTGGTCATCAACAATGACTACGCCATACTCGTTTTTAGTGGTTAGTTTCTCTCCGTTATACTCGCCAGTAAGGGTGCGTAGGAATGCGACGATAGCCTCAACATCGGCATCGGCAAGTTCCACATCGCACTGATACAACGCCATATCGCGAACTGCCTCATCCATAGTTACGCGAGAGCCGTCGTGGTAGTATGGCCAAGTGAGTTCCACATTGCGCAGACCTGGCACCTTGAAGCGGTGGCGGTCACGCTCATCCTGTGTCTGCTTGTAGCGACCATTATCCTCCTCGGTAAGTTCCATACCGCGCTCCTCGAAGTAGTGACGACGCAAGCCCATAAGTTCGTACGACTCGCCACCGAGGTTGATGCCTACGTGGCAGGTAGCACAACTATTCTCCTTGAACAACTCATAACCACGCAACTCCTCCGCTGTAAGAGCTTCATCATCGCCCAACAACCACTTATCGAACTGCGAGTTAGGGGTCACAAGCGTGCGCTCGAACTCCTCAATAGCATCGGTAATGGTAGTCTCGGTAATACCCTGCTCTGGGTAGAGCGTATTGAACATCTCAACATAGTTCTTGTCCTCCTGCAACTTCGCGATAATCTCGTCGAAAGAGGTAGATGCCATCTCCACAGGGTTGAGTGGAGGTCCTGCAGCCTGCTCGGCAAGGGTCTTGGCACGACCATCCCAGAACTGAACAAAATTGTACACAGCATTGTATACCGTAGGGGCATTTACGCCACCCAAACGCTCCTCAACACCGTGAGAGTACTGATGATTGTCCACGCCACCAGTATCGAGAGCGTGGCACGATGCACACGATACGGTATTATCCACCGATAGGCGTGTGTCGTGGTATAGGTCGAAGCCGAGTTTCACCTTTAGAGGGTCGGTGTCAGGCACTGCGACGATAGGACGTACTGGCTCGCCAGCACGCTCGCCCTCAAGACCATCGTTGTAGTATGCCACGCGGTAGTCACGCGCCCACTCGGCAACAACAGTAGCCTTTGCATCGGTCATCTGGCTACCCCAGTGCATAAGGTAGTACTTCGCCATAGGCATACTACCATCCAACACTACGCGCTCAACCTTTGCCACATCCACAACATTTGGTGTAGCACCACTCTGCAACGCCTCCATAAGAGGTGCGATATCGTAGGCACGATAGCCCTCCTTGGCATCCTGCTGCACAAGTTTACCCACAACTGGAAGGTTAGCATAGAATGGCAACTCGGGGTTAGCAGTATGGCAACTGATACATCCGCCATCCTCCAAAATCGCTGTTACACGAGCATCGAGAGCCAACTCCTCTGATGGTGTCGATGCCGAGACCATAACTCGATAGATGACACATAGCACCACAACGAGTGCCAATGCCACGATTAGTAGGTTTCTTAGTAATCTTTTCATAATGTTAACTATTATTGATTATATGTATGTACACTCATCTCCGCAGAGGGCAGGTAGTTAACACCATACCAGCACATCTGCAATGCAAGAAATGCAAATATCAACGTCACATAGAAGAGTCTGCGCGACCTGTGTGCCATAACGCTCGGAGCGAGGTGCGTGGCAACAAGGTAGAGACTCCACGTCGCTGCCGCCCACGACTCTTTAGCATCCCAACTCCAGTATGCACCCCAAGCATCCTTCGCCCACAACGCTCCCGTAAGCATACCTATGGTGAGGAACGCCAAACCACCATATATAAGGCGTTCGATGGCATCGTCCAACGTCAAGCGCGGTCTCAGCAACGAGGCCACAGCAAGGAGCGTGGCACAACCAAGCAGTGCGTAGGAGAACATATATATCGAGACGTGAGGTACAAACCACACGCTCTGCAACGCTGGCATAAGCGACTGGTCGTGAATCTCGGGTTTGGCGATGTTGATGATGATAAATACCGTTGCTAACACCGTCGAGAAGAGCATTATCCAGCGGTAACGCCAGCGGGCATATGTTATCAAACCCGCAACAAGGATAAAGAAGGAGTACCACAACCTCGTCTCGCCCATAGTGCGTAGTGGTGGTCGCTCGAGAGTATGCCATAGCATACCGATAAAGAGTGCCATCGTAGCAATACCCAAAAGGGCAAAGAGCATAGCCCACACGCTACGCTCCCTGCTACGCAGAGCAAGAAATGCTCCCAAAGCAGATAGCAATACGACAACAGCCGACATCATAGGAAATATGTTCCAACCAGCAATCATAACTCTCTACTATAAACCCTTTGGCGTGGACCACGAATAAACATAAGCACACCACCCAATATTAGCATCACTATACCCGCCACCGAGAGCCACTGCCACGGCTCGTCTACAATCTCGATAATGGCGTAGTCGTCACCCTCATCTTCGCCAACCGATGCAAGATATATCTTCTGCGAGAGCGAGTAGTCGTATGGGTGGTTGACACGCAACACCACCTCGGTGCCATCTACCGCCACACGCGCCTCGTAGTTTGTGGCTACACCCTCATCATTGCGCTCTACGGTAAGTCCCTCCAGTCGCAACTCGTATGGCAAGCGACGCACCGCACCCTGCATAGTGTAGGCCTCGGCGGTTGCGTTGCCGTCTATAGCCACACGCAACTGCTCCCTATCGGGCGCACCCCAGAAGCCCGCTCCAAGAGCAAGCCACAGACCTATGTGTGTAAGGATAAAGCGCAGACGTATGCCAGCGTTGTTACGCCAGCCACGAAGTATCACAAATGCCAAGTGCGTAAGGACAAAGAGTAGTCCCATAACCACGCACCACGAGGTACTTGCTGGTACACGCTGTAGACCGAGGACAATGCCTGTGAGAGCCATAATGGAGAGCGACAGCCAAGTAGCACTGCGCGAAAGCATAAACTCCGCAATGCGCGATGATGTGCGGTTACGATAGGCGTGAACGATGATAACAAGCCATAGGATGAGGGTGAGAATGTTTAGCGGAAAGGCAAAAATATGATATGGGAAGTTACCCACCGTAACATCCAAAACAAGCGACAATATCGCCATAGCGACAAGAGTAATTCCGCAAACCCTCATACAAGCAGACTATAATCTGCACAAAGATAACAAAAAAAACTGAAAACTGAAAACTGAACTTTGCGATTAAGGCGAGAGTAGAACAAGTTTACTTGTTATGCCGAGTCGTAGCAAAGTCGAGGCATTACGAAGTTTTGCCTCAAAAGTAGGGTGCGCTTCGCATAAGTTTTATTTGCGCAGAAGATGGGGATGCTGGGGAGTATGGGTAGAGTGGGTATTATGGGGAAGCGCGAGCATCATTAAACTACAATGCAATGCAAAGCAAAGCGCAGAATAGCGACAACGCGGACTAACGTACGA
>JAGCKG010000066.1 GCA_017647625.1 Alistipes sp.
TTATCTGTTTCGAGGGCGCTATGCGGGCATAGCAACCGAGGAAAGATGAGAAAGATGCCGAAATAGACACAAAAGCGACCGAAATATAAAATAAAACTTCCTATTGTTAAACTTAATTTACTAATTTATAGAACATCCCTTAAATATATAAAATATGCACTACTCAGCATCGAAAAAACGCTCATCGAAGTTTACTAAATACACCTTTTCGGTTGCACGCGTTATCGCGGTGTAGAGCCAGCGGAGCATATCCTTTGAGATTGGTTCGTCGCCAAACAAACAGCGGTCGATAAAGACTACGCTCCACTGTCCGCCCTGCGCCTTATGGCAGGTGACTGCATAGGCAAACTTTACCTGCATAGCGTTGAAGTATGCATTCTCACGTATCTCCTTGTATCTCTTGTTTTTAGCCTTAATATCCAAGTAGTCTTTTTCAACCTCGTAGAACAACTCCTTGCTCTGCTCGCGCGTCAGCGATGGCGACTCCGAAGCGAGGGTGTCGAGCATAACCTTAGCATCCATCTGGTAGTCGTTGTAGTCGGGAAATTGGAGCGTGGCATCGATAAAGCGGAAACCATAGAACTCCTCGAAACGACGTATGCGCTTTAGTCGCACCACATCGCCATTCGCTACAAACGACATCGGCGACTCCTTGTCGTGTTCGGCATAGTGGTAGTTGTTCTTCACAATCATCAGCATATCGCCACTCTCAATCTCCTCTTCTGCCGAGAGATTGTAGCGACGTATGCCCTCGTTATATCTGTTTGCACGCTTGTTCGAGCGTGTGATAACTATCGTCTCATCAGAGCCATACTTATCGTAACACTCCTGCAATGTCTCCAATAGTTCGCCACCATTGATGCTCTTAAAATCGGGATATGAGCAGTCGAAATGGGGTATCTCGTGGATACGATTTTCAAGCATACAGCGTATCATCGTGGCGTTGAAAAGGATACCCGAGTCGGCAGTTTGGCGTACTACCTCATCCATAGTGGCATACTCCACATCGCCATAGTGCGAGAGCGATATAGGGTCTAACGCAGGACTTATATCGCTACCAACGGGTGGTAACTGCGCATCGTCGCCAACAAGCATAAGCCTGCACTCCTTGCCCGAACGTACATATTGTATAAGGTCATCAAGGAGATCGCCAGAGCCAAAGACTGCGCCCTCGCCCGAGGCTGACGATAGCATCGAGGCCTCGTCGACGATAAAGACCGCGCCCTTCTCCTTGTTGTAGTCCAACGAGAACTTCGATTCGTAATCTGTTATGCTACGCTCTCGATATATGCGTTTGTGTATGGTGTAGGCATTGGTATTGGCATAGTGCGATAGCACCTTGGCTGCACGACCTGTAGGTGCGAGGAGTATAGTTTTGATACCCAGTTCTTTAAGTGATGCCACAAGTGCTGCGATGATAGTAGTTTTGCCCGTTCCCGCGTAGCCATTGAGCAGGAAGATGCGCCTATAATCATCGTCGGCAAGCCAAAAAGATAGCTTTTCTATGATTTTTTTTTGACTAAATGTTGCGTCAACCGATAATTTTGCGTAAATTTGATGCGAAATATGTGTGCTAAGCATAAAGCCCCGTGTTTCGTTAAACTTAAATTGCCGATACAAACTTAATAATAAATAACTAAAATGAAAAAAACAGGTCTAACTTTATTGCTTGTAGCGATTGTTTGCGCTCTACTCTTTTGGATTTGGAGTATGATTTCAGTACCTATCAAGTTTGAGAGCCACTTTGCAGAGCGTAGCAAGGCAGTGATCGAGAAGGAGGAGTACATTATCAAGTTGGTACAGGGTTACCGCGACTCTAACAAGGACAAGAAGTTCACAACCAACTGGGATGAGCTTATCGACTTCGCTCTTAACGGCACTATGGAGTACCGTAGCCAGATTTATGATGAGAACAACCTTAAGAATGCCGAGATCTTGGCAGAGTTGCGCAAGGATAAGAATTGGAAGAACGAGCGCGTGGTAAGCGTGCCTGCTCGCGATACCCTCTTCGATGACGCTTACGGTGTATGCCGTCTTACAGAGGATCAGATTCGTGAGTTGCGTTACATTCCATTCACTCACAACAAGGAGGAGTTCCGCCTCGATACTATCACTTACGAGGTTGGTAGCTACCGCACACACCTTATCCGTTGCCACGCTCCTTACATCAAGTTTATCGATACTGATACTTACAACCAGTGGTTCTGGAATGAGCTTAACGATCAGTTCAACTATTTCATCAACCACCAGGAGGCTAACGAGGATCTTAAGAAGATGAAGGCAGAGGGTCTTAAGGCAACTGTAACTCGTAATCCTAAGTATATGATTGGCGAGGCACATCCTATCCCAATGGACCTTGAGTTCTTCGGTATCTCTTTCGGTAGCCTTGAGGAACCTACTAACGAGGCAGGTAGCTGGGGCGGTATGACAGAGTAGTTATGGCGTGCAATATGCTAAATAATGTGTCCATCCGCCTTATGTCGGGTGGACACTCTTTTTCTAATGCAGACATCGAGGCTATCAAGCGCGCTGGTGCAGATGCCGTAGTTGAGATTGTAACCCATAAGACGGTGTTGCGCCCAGAGCAGGGCTTCGATATGGCGAATGCCAAGGATGACCTTGTGGCTACGGGTTATGTCGTTGCTGACGACGAGGTGGTTGTGTGTAGCAAAGCGCAGAATGGCAGGGTGGCTGTTATGGCTGTGAGTGCCGAGTGCGTGGAGGCTATAGAGGCGTTGGATGTTGATGTTGCCTATACCTCGCCATTGCTTGCGGGTGATGATATAACCGAGGGTAGCTATATCTCGCTATATGATGGAGTACTGTATGTGTGCGTATATAAGGTTGGGTTGCGCTTTGCCGAGGCTATGGTGGTGGAGAGCGATGCAGATATCCTCTTCTACCTTATGAGCATACATCAGGTCTATGATATATATAATATGTACGCGCGCGCGATGGGCGATGTAGAACGTCTGAATAAGGTGTGCGGAAAATACTTTAAGGCTAAGTTATAATATGCGTATCATAAGTGGTAAATATCGTGGTCGTACCATCGTGCCACCGCGTAATCTGCGTGCAAGACCTACGACAGACTTCGCGAAGGAGAATCTCTTTAATGTGCTTGGTAACCTTGTGGATTTCGAGGATCTTGATGTTCTCGACCTCTTCTCTGGTACAGGCTCCATAAGTTATGAGTTCGCATCGCGTGAGGCGCGTAGCGTCACGTCAGTGGAGGTAAATAGCGTGCATCATAACTTCATCCGCCAGACCGCAAAGGACCTAAAATTTGAGAATTTCTACGCTGTAAAGGCTAACGCTTTCCTATATTTGAAGAGTTGTACCAAGAAATTTGACCTTATCTTCTCGGATGCACCATACGATTTGGAGGGTAGCGATGAAGTTATTAAACTTGTTTTTGAGCGAGACTTGCTAAAAAATGATGGTTTTCTTGTTTTTGAGCACTCAAAAGACCAAAATTTTGAAAATCACCCATTGTTCTGGCAGTCAAGAAGTTATGGTAGTGTGCAATTTTCCTTCTTTAAAAAAATGTAATTTTTTTGAAAAAAAGTTGCGAAAAAATTTGCAGGTTTAAAAAAAAGCAGTACCTTTGCATCGCAATCAAGAAATAAACCACTTGAGAGCAAGGTTCTAAAAATCTTGGTGCGTTAGTTCAGCTGGTTAGAATACGTGCCTGTCACGCACGGGGTCAGGGGTTCGAGTCCCCTACGCACCGCCAAGAAGGATAATCGAAAGGTTATCCTTTTTTTGTTTTTGTACGGTTGGGGTAGTGTGGAAAGGTGGACCACTTTGTGGTAACGTGGCAATCGAGTGATGCTCTTGTGAGCAAGCTCCCACGCCTCACTCCATTGCCACATCGCTACGCGATCTCACCTTTCCACTCTGCAAACTTATCGCGCTCTTGGTGGCGCGTATGGCACTGCTCACGTAATAGGGGTTGAGCAGATATGATGATGATTTATTGCTCGACCTTTGGTCTGCGCTTTTTTTATAAGGTATCGTCTCTACTGCTTCGCAGTTCGAGTCCCCTACGCACCGCCAAGAAGGATAATCGAGAGGTTATCCTTTTTTTTGTTTTTGTACGGTTGGGTCGTGGCGTGGCGTGGCAAGGTGGACCACTTTGTGGTAACGTGCCAATCGAGTGATGCTCTTGTGAGTAAACTCCCACGCCTCACTCCATTGCCACATCGCTGCGCGATCTCACCTTTCCACTCTGCAAACTTATCGCGCTCTTGGTGGCGCATATGGCACTGCTCACTAAAAGTCATAATACCACAGTTTGTTGTATTGCAAAGCAATATACCCTCGCATCGTCACTCGCAGACAACTCTGCCACACCGCGGGAGCAGTCATAGTTATTATTTACAGAACTTGCTTCTGTAAATAATAACTACTACCCCAAAGTATTAATAACCTTAATGTATAACTTTTGTTTTTTTTATTTTGTTTTTAGGAAATACTTTTGTATATTTGTGGTAGCATTGCGGAATACGCAGTGATTATAGATGGCATTTAGGGCTGTTGGTTTTGTAACAAAAACGACCAATTTTTAGAAACAAAAACACCAATAGGCACGCTGAATGCTCACGCTGTATGGCGTGGGTTGTGCTTGTGTTTTTGTGGGTGCTTGGTCGTACCTTGTTACATCAGGCGCACCCACGTTTCTCTTTTTTAGGTACACTCCTGTTTTAAGTTCAACGGTTGCTGTCTGCGGCAAAAGAAACTTATTGTTTAACTTAAATATCAAACTATTATGAAAAAGATTTTACTATGTGTATTAATGGCTGGGGTAATGTCATCTTGTAGTATTATGATGACATCGTATGGTGTTTCATTAAATTCTGTAGAAAGTCCTTCCAATTCAAAAGTTAAGTACGGAGAAACCCAAGTTGTAATGATAGAGCAAGACGGTTTGTCCAAATATAAATTTGAGGATGATTATATAGAAATATTCTGGTATGTTGGTACAAAGGAATTTAATTTTGAACTTACAAATAAATCTAATTACACTATTAAATTAAACTGGGATGATATGGCATATGTTGACCTAAACGGAAAAACAAGCAGAGTTATGCATAGTGGCGTAAAATATATTGATAGAAATAACTCTCAGCCAGCCTCTGTTCTACCTAAGAACGCATCGATGACCGATATATTACTCCCAACTGACAATATATATTTCAGTGAAAATTACGGATGGCAGTCAAGCCGTCTATTCCGTTATTACAATTCTAACACAGAGGCTCAATTAAGTACTGACATTGGTAAAACAGTGCGTATTATATTCCCTATTGTAATACAAGATGTTGTTAATGAATATATATTCGAGTTCAAAATTGACAGCATAACAGTTAAATAAATAAGGTAACTAATTATGGTTAATATTTAGAAACAAATGGAAGTTTATCGGTATGGCTATTATTGATTCACATATTTATTAGAACAGATTTTGTAAACAGAAACTGTGAAGCGTTGTAAAAAACACTTACTCAACCACGATATAGGTGCGTCATCGTTTTACAGAAATAAATAAAAAAGAAATAGGCGGGAGCTTCACAGCTGCCGCCTATCCTCTTTACAGAAGCAAGTTGTGTAAAATAAACTCTTTTGCGAAGCACCACTACCAAACTACTAACTCTCCTTAAGGTTTGAGCAGAGCAAGAGTGGTGAGGCGATGGTAATGCCGTTAGGCATCGAGTCGTGTGGGATGACTATTGTGAGCTTGCTCACAGAATAGTCATACTACACGGCTTGTTGTATTGCACAGCAATATGCCCTCGTCACACCCCTCGCCGACAACTCTGCCACACCGCAGGAGCAGTCATAGTTTTTATTTTCGGAACTTGCTAATAGACAAAGAAATAGGCGGGAGTCTCACGACTGCCGCCTATCCTCTTTACAGAAGCAAGTTCTGTAAATAAAAACTACTAACCCAAACTTAAATAAATGAAGAAACCTAACTACTTGATAATGGCAATTGATTGATAAGAGGTATTGGACCATTATCGCATAGCTGTAAGTTTTATTCGCAAAACTCATACCAATAACGCATCGCGTTTTGTGTTTATTGTGCAGATTGTAGTTTTTGGATGTTTTTCGATAAAAAATACAAAAAGGGCGTGCGTAAGTTGTATTCGCACGCCCTTGGGTTTGCTATATAGGAACTTTTATTCCATAACCGAGTTTACAATAGCGTCTACCTCTGCCACTACAAAGTTGCTACCACCGATAAAGATAGTGTCTGTAGGCTGTGCAAGGCAACGGGCGCGGGTAACGGCTGCGGTGACAGATGGCTGGCACTCGTAGTCCAGACCGAGGATGTCGGCTGCGGTGGCTATATCCTCCACGTTGCGGGCGCGGTCGATAGAGGCTTTGGTGAAGATGTAGTGAATCTTCTTTGGGAGCAGAGCCATTATTTTATTTAGGTCCTTCTCTTTGGCAAAGCCCATAACGGCAAATATGCGGTCGGTCTCCAAGGCCTCGAGTTGTTCTGCCACGAAGCGTATGCCGTCTGCATTATGTCCTGTGTCGCATACGGTATATGGCTCGTCGGCAATAACCTGCCAGCGACCCATAAGGCCAGTATTCTCGGCACTCTTTGCTAAGCCCTCGCGGAAGGCACGACGCGATATTGTCAATGGCGTATGCTCGGCAAGGTAGTCAGCAGCAGCGCAGACTGTGACGATATTGTGTCGCTGGTAGTCGCCCAAGAGGTCGATATCGAGTTCAAAGTTGCGGTTGTCGCGTGTGCGCTCGATGCTGAAGTGCTGGTTGTAGTTGTCAAAATGCTCCACCTCGCCCAATACAAACTCATTCTCGGCATAGATAACCTTAGAGTTAAGCGTTAATGCATACTGCTCGAAAACGGCGTTATATGCCTCGTTAGCCTGACCTATAACCACTGGGATGCTCTTCTTGATGATGCCCGCCTTCTCGGATGCAATCTTCTGGATGGTGTCGCCCAAGAACTCGGTATGCTCCATACCGATATTTGTTACTACGCTAAGCAGTGGGGTGATGATATTCGTAGCGTCGAGTCTGCCACCGAGACCAGTCTCGATAACTGCTACCTCCACATCGCTCTGATCGAAGTAGTCGAAGGCCATTGCTGCGGTCATCTCGAAGAACGAGAGGTCGAGTTCCTGCATCTTCTCGCGGTGTTTATCTACGAAGTTTACGACCTTCTGCTTTGGTATCATCTCGCCATCCACGCGTATACGCTCGCGGAAGTCCACAAGGTGTGGCGAGGTGAAGAGTCCTGTGCGGTAGCCTGCCTCACGAAGTATAGAGGCAAGCATATGCGATACAGAGCCCTTGCCGTTGGTGCCAGCAACGTGTATGGTGTAGAAGTTGCGCTGTGGGTTACCGATATGTTGGCAGAATGCCGTTACTCGCTCCAATCCCGGCTTGTAAGCATCGCCACCAACACGTTGGAACGATGGCATCGCCGTAAATAGAAAATCGATTGTCTGTGCGTAATTCATACGAAGGTATGTTCTATAAATTTGTCAATTATGTTTAATCTACTAAATGGTTTCGTTTGCGTATGCGATAGGCAACGTAGTATAGCATTGTTAGCACTGCCACAAAGGTCGATATGCGTGCTATCCAGTCGCCATATATGGTGTATATAGTCTTGTCGGAGCGTAATTCTACCTCGGCTGTGAGTACGCCCTCCTCATCCCACTCAAGGCGGTCTCCGATGACGCTACCCGTAGGTGAGATAAAGCCCGAGATGCCAGTATTTGCCGAGCGCGCAATGGCGCGACGTGTCTCTATGGCGCGTAGTCGGCAGAAGTCGAAGAGACGCTTGTGACCTGTGGTATTGCCCCACCAACCATCGTTGGAGATAAGTGCCATAACCTCGGCACCATTGCGGGCAAAGCCCGAAAAGTAACCACCATAAAGACCCTCGTAGCATATAGAAGGACCTATCTTCACGTCGTTGTTCTCGAATAGTTTATGCTCGTTGCCCCAACCGAGTTGTCCTGTGATGCCACCGAGGTCTATCTCGAGGTAGTTGAAAAACTTACGCATAGGAACAGCCTCGACACCGATAACAAGTTTGCCCTTGTGGTAGATATCATTTACCGTACCATCGTTGTCGACAAGAAGTGCGGAGTTATAGCGGTCATACCAGCCGTAGCCCTTGTAGTAGTGTGCTGTGGAGGTCGCTTGTGTATTGCCATAACGCACCGTTGTAGATGCTCCAGTGATGAGTTTTGTTGGGGTGTTGCTCCTTATCATATTGTCGAGCATAGGCTCAACAAAGAACATCTGTGCCTCGTCGATAGAGCCTACATCTGGGATATAGGCGAGGGCTGACTCTGGGAGTAGCATAAAACTGCTCGATGCTGGCACTTGGCTAATAAGGCGGATGATATCGCCTGTAGGGTTCATCTTGCCACTCGCCTCGCGCTCATCCTTGTAGCAAGGTACGTTTGGCTGTATGACAGAGATCTCTGTTGTGCGCTCCGATGGTTTGTATGTAAGGAGTAGTACGACGGAGATAAGTATAGGTAGCAAGGCGATTGCTCCTGCACGCACCTTTGCTGTTGTGGTGCGTGTACGCAATACCTCGAAGATTGCAATATTGGATGCCAAGACCCACAATGTGCCACCGAAGATACCGGTGTACTCGTACCACTGCACAGCCCAACTATCGCCCGAGAAGCCGTGACCGAGCAACAACCAAGGGAAGGTCATCACATCGGCAGAGTTGTATGCCCACTCTGTGGCTATCCATACCGTTACAAGTATGGTGTATGCCAAGGCGCGAGGTGCGCGCTTGGAGGTGTAGTGGTAGAGCATAAAACCACATAGGTTGTAGAATGTGCCTACCAAGCCTGCGGCTAATGGACCGAGAGGCGTGGCGTTCCATACCCACCATACGGTAGATGCGCTCCAAAGCATAAATGTGAGCGTCGCCCAGCCGAACATACGCCAAAAGTCGCGCTTCGAGTCCGAGAGGTTTTCGCTGATTATAAGGAGTGGTATTAGTGCTACGAGGAGTGTAAAGCCAGTGATGCCAAGCCATCCTGAGGCGAGTAACGCCACCGAGAGTAGCACAAGGAGTATTCTGTGTTTTGTAGAATTATGTTTCATAATTGTGCAAATTTACTAAACATTCCATAAAAAACAATCTCTTTGACTTGCTTATTGCAAAAATAATTATCTTTATGCCGTAATTACAAATGTATGGCAAAAAAGAGAGTAAATATTGATTTGCACTCGGGTCTTGTGCTTGAGGGTGGCGGTATGCGAGGTGTCTTTACCTGCGGTGTGTTAGATAACTTTATGGATCGTGGCATTCGCTTTCCCTATACTATCGGTGTTAGCGCAGGTGCTTGCAATGGTCTGTCGTATATGTCCGAGCAGCGCGGTAGAGCGAAGTTTAGCAATATAGACCTTTTGGAAAAGTATCATTATATCGGTTTTCGCCATCTTATCACAAAGGGTAGTATTATGGACTTTGAACTTCTGTTTGAGGAGTTTCCTACGCGTATTATTCCTTACGACTACGAACGCTATGCCAAGTGCGCAGAGCGTTACGAGATGGTCACCACCGACTGCGCTACAGGCAAGGCGTGCTACTACGAGGAGAAGAGCGACCCTAAACGTATTATCGATATTGTGCGAGCCTCGAGTTCTCTGCCTTATGTCTGCCATATTGCCAAGGTTGATGGGCGCGAAATGCTCGATGGAGGCATTGCAGACTCGTTGCCTATAGCGCGAGCAAGAGATTTAGGATACAATAATAATGTCGTTGTGCTAACACGAAATAAGGGGTATCGCAAGAGCGATAAACCATCCTTTGTGCCACCGTTTACCTATCGTAAGTATCCTGCGTTAAGGAAGGCATTGCGTTGTCGTAATATCGAGTATAACAAGCAGATAGCACTTATCGAGGAGTTGGAGGATCGTGGTGAAGTTGTGGTTATCCGCCCTGAGCGACCTATAGAGGTGGGGCGTATGGAGCGAGATATAAAACGCCTTACAGCACTCTACGACGAGGGCTACGAGTTGGCATCGCGAGTAGAATTTTACACCAAGTAATTTGGTTTTTTTAAAATAATTTATTATCTTTGTGGGTCTTGCAGGCATAGAGCGAATAAATTATGGAGACGATTAGACAACATTATATCGGTATGAAGTGGCATCAGAAGGTTGCATTCAATCTTGTGTGGTGCTTGTGTTGGTTGGTAAGTTATCTCCCACGATTTATTAGATATGGAGTGTTGCGTCCATTTGTTACATTCATTCTGCGTCTTATAGGCTATCGTAAGAAGGTCATTCTTCGCAACCTTCGTAACTCATTCCCCGAAAAGTCCGAAAAGGAGATTAAGGATGTTATGGTCAAGTACTACGTCACTATCGGTGAGGTGGCTATCAATACCATAAGTCTTATAAGTGCCTCTACGGAGAGTAAGCGTAGTAGGTTGCTGATATGTGATGATAGCGCGGGTCATATAGCGCGCAATAAGGATACTGATTGGGTATTCCTTGCTGCGCACTATGGTTGCTGGGAGTACTATCCGCTATGGTCGTGGAAGGATATGTCAACGGAGTTTATGGGTGTGTATCATCCTATGAAGAGTCCTGTGTTCGAGCATCTATTCCTACGCATCCGTAGTTTCGGTCCAAACAATACGCTTGTGCCAATGGCAGATGCTGTGCGCTACTACGTTAAGAATAGAAGCAACCCACGCAAGATTGTGCTTGGTCTTATATCGGACCAGAGTCCTATTCTGCGTGCCGATACCGAGTGGATAGAGTTTTTAAACCAGCCAACAGCATTTATTGATGGCGGCGCAAGACTCGGCGTGCGCTTTGGTCTGCCTGTCTACTTCTCCTATACCAAGCGCATAAAGGCAGATAGATACGAAATCAAGTTTGTGGAGATATACGACGGTAAGCAGAAGGTTGAGCCTATCGAGATTGTGCGTCGCTATGCCAAGCACCTTGAGGCTATGATACGCGAGTGTCCCGAGTTGTGGATGTGGTCACACAATAGGTGGAAGCATACGCCCGAGAAGCAGGAGCGTAAGTTTGGCGTGAAGAGAGAAATTTTGAAATAACAGAGAGAATGGATATAGTTATAACATACGTCAATGGTCTTGATCCCATTTGGCAGAAGGAGTATTCGGAGTTTACAAACACACCAATCCTTGAGAAGCGTTTCAGAGATTGGGGTACGCTGAAATATCTCTTTCGTGGTATAGCCAAGAATATGCCATTCATCCGTAAGGTACACCTTGTGGTATCGGGCGAGAGTCAGGTGCCAGAGTGGTTGAATACCGAGAAGGTAGATGTGGTGCTACACCGCGACATTATCCCTGCGGAGTATCTGCCTACCTTCAACAGCAATACTATCGAGACACATCTGCACAATATCAAGGACTTGGATGAGGAGTTTGTATATTTCAACGATGACCTCTTCCCAATGCTTCCTATCGAGCCTACGGACTTCTTCCGCGATGGCAAGGGTGTTATCGCTATGAGCCATCACCTCTTGGCACTCGATATGTTTAAGCAGATATGTCGTAACTCTGATCGTTTGGCGCGTAAGGCATTGGGTATAAGAAAGTCTATCTGCTTCCTACGTCCACAGCACACCTGTGTGCCAATGTTTCGTAGTGAGAATGCGTGGTTGTACAATAAGATGAAGGAGGAGATTCTCGGCTCGTTGTCGCCAACGCGTAAGAGCAAGAATGTAACGCAGTATATCTTTACTAACAACCTCTTTCTCAAGGGTCGCATTATCAACGAACGCCAATCGAAGCAACACTTCTCGGTAGGCATCGCCCGCGATAGTAAGATTGAGCGTTTCCTTAATAACCCTACCTATAAACTCGTCTGCATCAACGATGTAAAACTCACGGAGGAGCGATATGGGAGTATGCGCGCAACCATCCTGAATGCTATGGATAGGCGTTTTCCCGAGAAGTCGAAGTATGAGAGATAGGGTGCATAAATAGATTTTTATTATAAACTATAAGTTCGAGAAGGTATGACACGAGATAACATAGAGATTATCCAGATAAACATATCGGGAGAGGATAAGCAGGGCTTGACATCCTCGCTGACGGGTATTCTTGCGCGTCACGATGCCTTTATTCTCGATATTGGTCAGTCGAATATTCATCAGTCTCTAACGCTTGGTATCCTATTTATGACTACACCAGAGCGTTCAGGACAGATTATGAAGGAGTTGCTCTTTAAGGCTTCGGAGATGAACATATCCATACGCTTCGAGCCTATTACCGAGGAGCAGTACAGCAACTGGGTGACAGGGCAGGGTAAACACCGCTATATCATCACTATGGTGGGTCGACGTATCACCGCAGAGCATATATCTCGCGTTACGCAGGCTATATCTGACGAGGGTCTTAACATCGACGATATCAACCGTCTGACGGGTCGTATGCCGTTGGATGAGGATGAGCGCGCACCAAAGACAAGTATCGAGTTCTCGGTGCGTGGTACATTGCAGGATAAGGGTCGCTTCCAGAACGAGTTGATGCGTATCTCTACTGATGGCGAGGTTGATATCTCGTTCCAGAAGGATGGTATTTTCCGTCGTTCGCGCCGTCTGATATGTTTCGATATGGACTCTACGCTTATCCGTACGGAGGTTATCGACGAGTTGGCAGATCGTGCTGGCGTGGGTGAACAGGTGCGTGAGATTACCGAGCGCGCTATGCGTGGCGAGATAGACTTTAATGAGAGTTTCAAGGAGCGCGTGGCACTGCTCAAGGGCTTGGATGTGAGTGTTATGGAGGATATCGCGGTAAATCTCCCTATTACTGAGGGTGTAGACCGTATGATGACAATTCTCAAGCGCGTAGGATATAAGACTGCGATACTATCGGGTGGTTTTACCTACTTCGGTAACTACCTGAAGCGTCGTTTCGGTTTCGACTATGTATATGCCAACGACTTGGAGGTTGAGGATGGTAAACTTACGGGTCGCTATAAGGGCGAGATTGTAGATGGCGCACGCAAGGCAGAGTTGTTGAGATTGCTTTGTCAGTTCGAGAATATCGACATTCAGCAGTCGGTGGCTGTAGGTGATGGTGCAAACGATCTGCCTATGCTCAACAGCGCAGGTCTTGGTATTGCCTTTCACGCTAAACCTAAGGTGCGTGAGACCGCGAGTCAGTCGATATCTACCGTAGGTCTTGACGGCATATTGTATTTCCTCGGTTTGAAAGATTCGTGGGTGGAGAAGAGATAAGGGAGGTTCTATAAATTAGGTCGAGTTGATTTTGTTGGATATTTCGAACAGATTTCTTATCTGTTTCGAGGGCGCTATGCGGGCATAGCAACCGAGGAAAGATGAGAAAGATGCCGAAATAGACACAAAAGCGACCGAA
>JAGCKG010000002.1 GCA_017647625.1 Alistipes sp.
AAGTCGAGTAGTACTAATTACCCGAATGGCTTTCTGAAAATACTATCTCATCTTCGGTATATGTCAAAGATTTAGTGGCGTTGGCACCACTCAAAACTAAGCCAAGTAAAACAAAGGTTCTTTAGGTGGTTATAGCAGTGAGGTTCCACCTCTTCCCATTCCGAACAGAGAAGTTAAGCTCACTAACGCCGATGGTACTGCCTATTTAGGTGGGAGAGTAGGTAGCCGCCTCTTCAAGAGAAGATCGAAAATTCGGTCTTCTCTTTTTTATTTGCGCAGTTTTCTGACGCACCTTATTTGAATGACGATTTGGCTGTACGCCCAGTACTATCCTTATGTTCATTACTTCGCTATGCACGATACCTGATGCACTCTCTGCAAAAATCAAGAGGAGCAAGATATGTGCTATATACAAAAAAGAAAACAATAGGAGCAAATCAGACTGCTCCTTTGAAGAGGCAACTACCTACTCTCGGTCTATATTCGTAATACCATTGACGTAGGTGAGCTTAACTGCTCTGTGTAACAGAGGAAAATCGTGCAAGTCGAGAGCAGAGGGAACGCGTTTACTATGCCGAGACGCCGCCGATTTAAGCCGAGAAAAGATTGCGAAGCAATCCTCGGCAAGTTAAGCTTATATATTACACTACTATCCCCTCCAAACCTCCCTTTAAGTGCGCTTTGCTTCTTTTCGTTTCTACGGCTCGGAATAACAAGTGAACTTGTTCTTTTCTCGCCTTAAACGCAACGTTGACAAAGGGAGGCTTTTAGCTAGCGCAACCCTTGATGTTGTTCTTCCTGTAGGCACGCCATAAACTCTGCGCAAATAGAAAAATAGAGAGACCGAAGATTTGCTCCTTTTCTTTTTGCATATAGCACCATATCTATCGCACAAGACTTGTAATGACCTATAGGCTGTAGTCTTGCTACTATCCTATAGGTCATTACTGCTCTATGCACGATATCTACGTCACTCCCTGCAAAAATCAAGAGGAGCAAGTGTCAGGTATGGTATTAGTAAGCAGTTGGCTCTATATTATATGTGGTTAGAGATCTGTTGGGGACTTATCATCCTGAGTTGATCGGTCTTCTCGAAGTTGTTTGCTAAGTCGTGCTGGTGATATTCCGTAGCGTTTGCGGAATATTGAGATAAAGTGTGATGTGTTGTTATATCCGCACAGTTTTGTCAATTCGCCTATTGTAACATTCTGTTCTGTGATAATCCTGTATGCAATCTCAAGTTTATGCAACATAAACCACTTGTGAGGCGACATACTATAGCGTGCGCGAAATTTACGTTTGAAAGTTGATACCGACTGGCAACAGATACTCGCCAGTTCCTCAATTGCTACTGTTGATTTTAGCCCAATCTCTATAGCTTTTGTAAAACGTTCATCTTCGCGATCGTCTGCTCCAATATTGTTGTCGCTAATCTCAATGTCTATATGTAGAACTAATTGATTATTCCTCATTTTAAGTTTGAATTAATTACACTACAAATATACATAAAGAATTTGATATTACAATACGTTTGTATTATATATCTCAATATTGAACCATTTTCTATACTTCCGATAATTCCTGATTACATTGCAGACTTCAAAATTATTGAGTAAATTTCGTGTGTTCTACTTTAGTAAATTGCCTATCTGATGCTATTTTCTATACCATTTCTGCGTCTGATATTCGGAATTTAGCAGGGGTAACATTCCCGATATTGTCAATGAACAATTGCGATACCTATTTATATATATAATACGTTGTCTTTTTCTTTGAAAAAGGATTATTATGTAAGTATCTGGTTATCAGTGGGTGTTTGTGATATGGGTAAAAAAGTTTTGAAAAAAGTTTACAAAAAGTTTGGAAGGTAAGAAATTTTGTGTACCTTTGCACCCGCTTTCGCT
>JAGCKG010000067.1 GCA_017647625.1 Alistipes sp.
AATTCTACAGATACTAAGCATTTCCCTACTGGATAAAACACCTGTAAATCAACTACTTACAAATTGTGATTACAGATACAACGAAGGACCTGATTGTAACTTATTGTTATTCAGCTAGTTTAAACGAGACACTAGTGATTACTCTCTACTAATTACTAATTATTTTAGTCCCCTTTTATTCCTCTTTCACCAAACAAAAAATGTCGCCAGCATTAGTTGGCGACATTTTTTATTCTTTATCGTTTGTCTTCACTATCAACCTATAACCTGTGCCTCTGAGTGATTGTATCTCCACGTTGGTGTCGGAGTTGAGGTAGTTGCGCAGATGTGAGATAAAGACATTTAGTGAGCGCAGGTTGTAGTAGCTGTCGTCGCCCCAAATCTCGTTGAGTAGTTCGCTAAATGCCACCACATCGCCACTATGTCGGGCAAGCATAGCAAGTATCGCCGACTCGCGGGCTGTGATACGACGTGTAGTGCCATTGATGGTCAGTGTCCACTGCTTGCTGTCGAGGCGGTAGTTGCCAATGTTGAGTATTGTATTGTTGCCACTCTGTGGGTGGCGAGCAAGGAGTGCTGTCACACGGGCAATGAGTTCGTCTAACGAGAAAGGCTTACGCAAGTAGTCGTTGCCACCGCGACGAAAGCCCTCGACAACATCTTCTGCACCACTACGGGCAGAGAGAAATAGTACCTCGACACCGCTATCCATCTTGCGGAGCATCTCCACCATTGTAAGACCATCCATCTTGGGCATCATAATGTCGGCGATAACCAAGTCTATATGCTTGCTCTTAAATGTTTCAAATCCCTCTGCACCATTTGTGGCAAGCGTGACATCGTAACCCTGACCGCGTAGTGCATCGCATAGCACACGCCCTAATGTCGCCTCATCCTCAACTATAAGTATATGTTTATCTGCCATAGCGTGGTAGTTTTATTGTGAAACAAGAGCCTTTGCCGAGTGTGGATTCCACTTCGATGCTACCATAGTGGCGTTGAACGATGCTCTGTACATAGTATAGACCGATGCCGTAGCCCGATGTGGAGTATCTGTCGTCTGATACCACGCGGTAGAACTTATCGAAGATGCGTTGTTGTTCGCTCTGTGCAATGCCAATGCCGTTATCTTGGATGCTTATGTATGTATATCCGCTCTTTGTGGTGGCTTTGATGCTCACTATGGGGTTGTCGTTGGTGTATTTTATGGCGTTATCTACCAATGCCGATATTGCACCCTCAAGGTAGAAACGATCTCCCACTACGACGCATCCCTCATCGATGTTGATATCCCACACCACTCTGCGTGAAGCGTATTTTAGGTCGAGCGAAAGGCGGATATGCTCTACTATTTCTGCAATATTACACTCCTCGATGTGTAGTTCTGATGTTGCAAACGTCTCTGTCGAGGTGCGCAGTATCTCTTCGACCATAGTGTTAAGGCGTCTTAACTCCCCGAGCGATATATCGAGATACTCGTTGCGCGTGTCGCTACTTTCAGCCAATGTGGGTAGTGTGCGCAGTGCCTCGATTGAGGTATATGCTGCAGCGATAGGGGTCTTTAGTTCGTGTGATATGTTGTGTGTTAGGTCTCGGCGTATCTTGTCTATCTCCTTGGCGCGAAATAGGGTGCGAAGAAGGTATACGATAGTTGCCGTTAGGGCTACGATGGAGAGTATTTGCAGTAGTAACATTATGCGCATACTGCGTAGTATGGCGGTGCTGGGGTCTGCAACCGTAATTCGAAGGATAAGGGGCGTTAGATATTTATCCACGGACATAACGTTGGTCGTAGATACCTTCCCTAAAGACATAATTGTTATCGGCTCGCTGTCGGTTGTTGATAGCACCTCCACGCGATACTCCGTTGCAAGACCTGCGGTGCGCAGACCCTCGCCCACGAGGGCGTTGAAGCGCGATATGTTGCCGATGCTTATCGAGGTGTTGCCATTCATCAAGTTCGTGGCATACTTCCACGCTGCCTCCTCCAAGACGCTACATATCTGCTGTCTGTAACTATCGTGCATATCTCGGTATGTGCGGACAGCCCATAATGCCTCGACAGCAACGAGTAACACTAACGAGAAGATAGCTACAAGTGATATGACTCTAAAGGTTAACTCTTTCATAGTTTTGATTTCGTTAAGACAAAGGTATGCAAAAAATCGTTGTTGCGACATTACGGGCGTGTTATTTAACACTATTTAACAAACCTCTTAACACTCTTTAACCTGAAAAATTAGGCAATGAGGCATTACACCGCTATCTTTGCATCAGGAAACGGATAAATAGCTATTTACAACAGACCGAATGTAGAACTTAAAACTTTGTGAAATTATGAAACGAATACTTATGCTTATTTTCGCTGTTGCGACAGCTATACCTGCATTGGCAGATAGTATGCCTATGGTGCAGAGACCGCTATGGGTAGTTGACGGCAGAGCAATATCAGAGGAGGAGGTAAACAACTTGGATTCAGGGATTGTGTCGATAACGGTGCTAAATAGTAGCGAGGAGGTCGAGAAGTTCAAGCACTTGGGCGATGTGTCGAATGGCGTTGTTGTCATCGCTCTTGAGAGGAGTGATGTGGACGAGGTGTTTTTATTTGCCGATGTTATGCCATCATATATGGGAGGTGATCTAACCACCTTTAGAAGTTGGGTGATACAGAATCTTCGCTATCCAGAGGAGGCGTTGAAGAGTGGCTGGCAGGATAATGTTGTTGTGCAGTTCGTTGTTAACAGAGAGGGTTATATTGCGCACGATAGTATAAATGTGCTACAATCGACCTATACCGTTTTTGCAGATGAGGTTAAGCGTGTTATTACTACTTCGGCACGTTGGACTCCGGGCATCCAGAATGGACGTGCTGTGTCGGTGAGGATGACCCTCCCCGTAACCTTTATGATTCCTGGTCAAAAGCCTATTGAGAGTGCGGAGAGTGCAGAGGAGTCGGTAGATGAGGTTGTTGTTGTGGCGTTTGATGATGGTAATTTGCCGAAGACGGATAAGGCTCCACTATATATCGTAGATGGTGTGCCTGTTACTGCAGAGGAGGTTAATGATATCCCTGCCGAGAGTGTTAAGATGGTCGCACTGCTTACCGATACGGAGACCTTGGGTTACTACAAAGATTTTGGCGATATCTCAAATGGTGTGATGATTATACACAGATATACATACTCCGATGTCGCACCAGAACCTTCGACGCAACCTAAATTTATGGGTGGTGATTGGTCGACTTTTAGAGAATGGTTTTATAGTAATCTCCGATATCCTGAGCAGTTGAAAGGTCAAAATCTTTCGGCACATCTTGTTGCTCGATTTGTTGTGAATGATAAGGGTTATATCGAGATTCAAGAGATTACAACGATAAAGGGTAGTGATAATCCGCTCTTTCGCGACGAGGTGGAGAGAGTCTTGCTCAGTTCTCCACAGTGGACACCGGGGTCGTCAGACGATGGCGAGGATGTCACTTGTATGGGTCTTATACCCGTAATCTTTGGTGAGTTTATAGTAAATGAGGCTGAATAGCCTCATTTATTTTTTGTGTGAAAACTGAAAACTGTACTTTGCTACAGCAAAGTCGAGGCATTACGAAGTTTTGCCTCAAAAGTTAGGTGCGCTTTGCGCGTGTTTATTATATTAAAACTCGCGCAAAGCGCACCTAACTTTTCAGTTGTCAGTTTTCAGTTTTCACTTTATAAAAAGGCAACGCCTCAATTGCTATCCAATCGTGTGCATTCGTACAGAGGCCTTGATAAGGGCGATGGCGCGGATGCGACTGATCTCGACCTCCTTGTCTGCGTGGTGCTGGTTTTGGCTTACAAGGCGGACATAGCCCTCTTGCTCCGACTTCTGAACATACTTTACGGTGATATACTCCTCGCCATCCATATCGATAGAGAGTAGGTACATATCGCCCCAGAATACGTCGCGCACGTCGTTAAGTTGCTTATATAGAATAATGTCGCCACTCTTTAGTAGTGGGTACATCGAGTCGCCAACAACATATATCGCACCGTCGCACTTTGGTAGGTTAGGGATGTGGATGTGGTTGATAGGCTCGATATTGGCATCGTTCGAGAACAAAGGTACAAGACCCGCAGTACCCTCCATAGAGTATAGTGGCACGCTCTGCAATGGCAACGACTTATCGGTGCGGTGGCTATATGCGGTCAAATTAGGCTCGGCGTTAAACATTTTACCTGTGCCACTCTCCAACCATTCGCCGTTAACATTAAAATCTTGAACAAGGATATTCTTGTTTCGATTTGATAGTCCTGCCTTGCCTGTCTCAATCATTGATAGGGCTGCTTTACCTACGCCAAGTCGCTGTGCTAATTGCTCTTGCGTCATATTCAACTGCTTGCGCATAAGTCTTAGTCGAGTTCCGATAGTCTCCATATAAGAAAATATTATATTAAAATTTTGTACAAAACTATTGACAAAACAAATATTTGAACATATATTTGCACCACAAAGTTAAGGATTTTGTTTCAAAAATCCAAACCAAATAAATACAATCTCTTAATTTTTTTACGGTTATGTACGAAATTTCAAGTTCTCTCTATCTTGAGGTGGCGGAGCGTTTGGCAGAGGCTATACGCTCGAAGTGCTTCTTCTCAGGTGTAGTTACGCTCCACGATGGCGATGTGGAGTGTCGATTGTGTTGCACGCTTATCATCTCGCGAAGCAACGAAAATGAACCAAGTGGTGTCGAGCGCATCACGTCGATTGTGCCAGTGTGGTGGGACTTTAAGACGGAGGTCTTTGGCGAGTCTGTATGCAACGACTTCTCCTTTAAAACGATGTTAACCTACTTCCTTTAGCCTATGCAGAAGAAGATGTCGTTTAAGGAGTTCTCCAAGACGGTATATCCCTTTTTGGAGTTCACGCAGTTTCACGATAGTTACTACTCGGTGTTGGAGGCATATGCCGAGGGTCGCATATCGAAACTGATAGTATCTGTTCCGCCACAGCACGGCAAGAGTATGGGTGCTACAACCTTGTTGCCTGCATATATGCTTGGTATTGACCCCGATATGCGTATAGCAATTGCCTCATATTCGGGTGCTCTTGCCTCGAAATTCAATCGTCGTGTGCAACGTATTCTCGATTCGAAGGAGTATTCACAAATCTTCCCCGATACAACCATCAAGCAGGGTGTAAAGCCCTTGGGTTACATCCGCACTTCGGACGAGGTGGAGATAATCGGGCATAAGGGTGAACTTATAAGTGTCGGTCGCGAGGGTGCTCTTACGGGAAATAGGGTAGACTGCTTTATCCTCGATGACCTCTATAAGGATGCTATGGAGGCGCAGTCGCCCGTCATCAGAGATAACTGCTGGGAGTGGTACACCTCGGTGGTGCGCACACGAATGCACAACACATCGCGCGAGTTGATAGTCTTTACTCGTTGGCACGAGGAGGATCTTATAGGCACGCTACTGCGCAATGAGCCTTACCGCGAACTGCACTCGCTGTCGGATATCGATGCTGTAGGACGCGACGAGTGGCTTGTGCTTAATTATGAGGCGTTGAAGTCCTCGCCACCCTCGGAGTTGGATCCGCGTAGCGAGGGCGACGCGCTATGGCCCGAACAGCAGAGTGCCGAACTGCTCAAGGTGAAGCGTAGACTCGACCCTGTGCGCTTTGAGGCGATGTATCAAGGACACCCCTCCTCGCGTGAGGGTTTGCTCTATGGAAACAACTTCCGCGAGTACGACAAACTGCCTCGCGATATAGTCACCTCCGCTTGTTATACCGATACGGCAGATGCTGGCGATGACTACCTCTGCTCGATTGCTTACTCGGTTGATACTGATGGCGTTATATACGTTACGGATGTGGTATATTCGAAGGAGTCGATGGAGCATACCGAGAGCCTTGTGGCTGCGATGCTTGCGCAGGCTGGCACACGTCAGGTATATGTCGAGAGTAACAATGGTGGTCGTGGTTTCGCTCGCGCTCTGCAGAGGTTGTTGCCGAAGGTGCGTGTTGAGTGGTTTCATCAGAGCGGTAATAAGGAGGCGCGTATATTGTCGAACTCGGCAACGGTATTGCACAATATCCGTATGCCCAAAGATTGGCATCTGCGCTGGCCTGAGTTTTACACGCATCTTACGACCTACCGTCGACTCTTCAGGGCTAATCGCCACGATGATGCACCCGATGCTTTGACAGGTGTTGTGGAGCGTGAGGTTACCGAGTCGTCGAGTGGCAGGTGGCAAAAGTTGAGATTTTTATGATTTTTATTGATTTTTTTGCCTATTAATGCGTCGATATTGATTTTTTGTATATATTTGCGTGCAATATATACTTTAAGTATATAGTTTGTAGATTTTTTGTACGTTCTCGGAGGTTGTAAAATTGGGAGTTATGGCTCTTGGTTTTATGGTGTTTGAGGCGTATGGGGTTTATTAACTACTAATACTTTTTGCTTAATGGTGAACTCAAATTACATTATCGAGATCACGAATGTAACAAAGAACTTTCCTGATAAGGTTGTTCTCGATGATGTCAGTTTGTCTGTAAGGAAGGGTGAGTTCCTTACAATTCTTGGTCCTTCGGGATGTGGTAAGACTACGCTATTGCGTCTTTTAGCGGGTTTCAATTCAGCGTCAAAAGGTGAGATTCTTATCGGTGGAGAGGTTATGACGGGTGTGCCTCCGCATTTGCGCCCCGTAAATACTGTCTTCCAGCGTTATGCCTTGTTCCCAAACTACAATGTCTTCGATAATATCGCCTTTGGTTTGAAATTGCAGAAGGTGGATAAGAACGAGATTGAGGTGCGTGTTAAGAAGGCGTTGAAGATGGTGGGTATGACAGACTATGAACATCGCGATGTGCAGTCGTTGTCGGGTGGTCAGCAACAGCGTGTGGCTATTGCTCGCGCTATTGTTAACCGTCCACAGGTGTTGCTCCTTGATGAGCCTTTGGCTGCGCTCGACTTGAAGATGCGTAAGGATATGCAGATGGAGCTTAAGGAGATGCACCGCGACTTGGGCATCACCTTCGTCTACGTCACCCACGATCAGGAGGAGGCACTAACACTCTCTGATACTATCGTCGTTATGAACGAGGGTAAGATTCAGCAGATAGGTACTCCAACCGATATCTACAACGAGCCTTGCAACGCCTTTGTTGCGGACTTTATAGGTGAGAGTAATATCCTCAATGCCACAATGGTACGCGACCGCTTGGTGCGCTTTATGAATAAGGAGTTTGAGTGTATCGACGAGGGCTTTGGCGAAAACACCCCAGTGGATGTTGTGGTGCGCCCAGAGGATGTATATATCATCCGCAATGCAGAGGCCGCAATGTTCCACGGTGTGGTACGCTCTTGTACCTTCAAGGGTGTTCACTACGAGATGTTCGTAGATACGCCTGATGGCTACGAGATTATGATTCAGGACTACAACGCCTTCGAACCAGGTACAGAGGTGGGTATGATGATCAAGCCTGCCGATATCCACGTTATGCGTAAGGAGCGTATCGAGAACCATCTCGAGGGTGTTATGGTTGATGCTACACACGTCGAGATTCTTGGCGAGCAGTTCGAGTGCGATGCCCAGGAGGGTATCGAGGCTGGTGCTAATGTAGATGTAGCGTTCGACTTCTCTGCTGTAGAACTTACCGACGACCCTGACGATGGTATTTCGTGGGGTACTATCCGTTTTATATTGTACAAGGGCGATCGTTATCACCTTACTGTCCGCACCGACGATGGCGAGAATATCTATGTAGATACTCACGACGTATGGGAGGACTTGGATGAGGTCGGTATCAAGATTTCGCCAAAGGCGTTACGCATAACAAAGCTTTAATGCGTGGTGTAAGATGAATAATTTTGTAAAGTTTTTCTCTCGTAGGCGTAGCTGGAGTTTGCCATATATACTCTTTATGGCAATCTTCGTTGTGATGCCTTTGGTGTTGATTATGATCTACGCCTTTCAGGCGAAGGATGGTAGTTTCTCTATGGAGAACTTCCACCGTTTCATCAATCAACCAGAGGCAGCAAATACCTTTATCTACTCGATAGGTATTGCGCTGATAACAACCATAATATGTCTTGTCTTGGGCTATCCTGCGGCATATATTCTGTCGCGCTTGAAGCCCTCTACTGCCCGCCTTGTTGTGATGCTCTTTATCCTGCCTATGTGGATAAACGTGCTTGTTAGAACATTGGCTACGGTGGCTCTCTTCGACTTTTTACGTTTGCCATTGGGTGAGGGAGCTTTGATATTTGGTATGGTATATAACTTCCTTCCATTTATGATCTACCCAATCTACAACGTGCTACAGAAGATGGATGGTTCACTTATCGAGGCTGCGGAGGATCTCGGTGCTACACCACGTCAGGTATTTACCCGCGTTGTGTTCCCGCTATCGTCGCCAGGTATCGTGAGTGGTATTATGATGGTCTTTATGCCGACCATATCGACCTTCGCCATTGCCGAGTTGCTCACTATGAACAACATCAAACTCTTCGGTACTACCATTCAGGAGAATATCAATAATGGTATGTGGCACTATGGTGCAGCGTTGTCGCTTATTATGTTGATTATCATTGGTATAACCTCGCTATTCACCGACTCATCGGAGGATGGCGCAAACGAAGGACTTATCTAATGAAGAAGATACTATCATCTGGCTATCTCGTATTGCTATTGGTGATGCTCTATGCCCCAATAGCCATTATTGCCATCTTCTCGTTTACCGAGTCAAAGGTGTTGGGTAACTGGACTGGCTTCTCTACAGAGTTGTACTCGTCGCTCTTCTCGGGTGGCGTTAACAACTCGTTGATTGATGCCATAAAGAATACCTTTATCATCGCTTTGGTGGCAGCATCTGTATCTACGTTGCTCGGTACGGTAGCGGCTATCGGTATCAATGACCTACGCTATAAGAAGCGTCGTGTGGTTAACTTTGTGAATAACATCCCAATTCTTAACCCAGATATCATCACAGGTATCTCGCTCTTCTTGCTCTTTATCTCGTTGGGTATTACGCAGGGTTATACGACAGTTATTCTTGCCCATATCACCTTCTGTACCCCATATGTGGTATTGAGCGTCTTGCCACGCCTTACGCAGATGAATCCAAATATCTACGAGGCTGCGCTCGACCTTGGAGCGACACCTATGCAGGCGATACGTCGCGTTATCCTACCCGAGATTCGTCCGGGTATGATTTCGGGCTTTATCCTCGCCTTTACGCTCTCTATCGATGACTTTGCCGTTACAATCTTTACTAACGGCACTAATGGTCTTGAGACTCTCTCGACATACATCTATGCCGACGCACGTAAGGGTGGTCTTACACCCGAACTTCGTGCCTTGTCGACCATAATCTTGGTTGTGGTATTGGTGTTGTTGATTGTTGTAAATCTCCGCGCACGTCGTCAGGCAAAGTTGGCGGAGCAGGTGACACTTAAGGGAGGTTCTATAAATTAGGTCGAGATGATTTTGTGAGATATTTCGGATAGATTTCTTATCTGTTTCGAGGGCGCTATGCGGGCATAGCAACCGAGAAAAGATATGAAAGATGCCGAAATAGACACAAAAGCGACCGAAAGATAAAATACAACCTCCTATTGTTAAA
>JAGCKG010000068.1 GCA_017647625.1 Alistipes sp.
GATTCATTATCTCTTATGAGGGCGCAATGCGAGCATTGTAACCGAGTAAAGATAAGGAAGATGTCGAAATAGGCACAAAAGCAACCGAAATAGAATTTCCGAAACAACGAAAACTTTTATACTAATTTATAGAACATCCCATAAACTATTTCACGATTATCGCATTGATAATACGGTGGCCTGAGCGTTGGTTGAGTAGTGTCATCAGTTCGTCACGACGGAAAAATATCTCTTGGCGGGCAACGGATGATGAGATGCCCACATAGAGTATGCCGTTCTTAAGTTCGAAGGTGTGGGTTAGCGAGGCTATATGAGTACCTACAACATCTTGCCATAGTTCGGGGAGTCTGCCCTCGGCAAGTTTGCGGGCAACGAATGGTCGCTCGAAAAATTCGCGTAGTATTTCGCCTACAAGTACTGGTTCGGAGCGTTTCATAGTTTTGTTGCCTTGCCGTTAGAGATGTTAAACAATTGGTACTCAACCTCTGCATCGCCAAGAGTGCGTTCCAAGCGGTGCTTGTTGCAGTCTGTTATAAGAATCTGACCAAATATCTCTCCACCTACAACTCTTAATAGTTGTGCTACGCGACGCATATCGAGTTTGTCGAATAGGTCGTCGAGCAAAAGTATTGGTCGCTCGTGGCAATGCTCCGTAAGTAGCGTGTATTCAGCAAGTTTAAGTGCTATAAGGAATGATTTCTGCTGTCCTTGTGAGCCATACTTGCGAAGTGGGTAGTCTCCCATCGTAAATATTACATCATCGCGGTGGATACCCGATGTGGTATGCTCGTTTACGAAGTCCTTTTGGCGCGATGCGAGGAGTAGTTCCATAAGAGGTGTCTCCTGCAACTCGCTCTTATATGTTATGCCGATACTCTCGCGCTCTTCCGATAGAAGGGCGTAGTAGTTCTCCACAAGAGGGCGTAGTCTATCGATAATCTCTGCGCGACGGCTAAAGATTATGTCAGCCGATGCCGAGAGCATACTGTCGTATATGAGTAGCATCTCCTCCGATGGGGAGTTTTTAAGCAACTTGTTGCGCTCCTGAAGTGCCACGTTATAGCGTATCAGTGCCGTCATATAGTTGCGGTCTATCTGTGATATAAATCTGTTGAGATACTTTCTGCGCTCCTCTGCCGAATCGCTAATTAGTGCCGAGTCGGCTGGCGAAACGACTACGATAGGTATGTGTCCTATGTGGTCGGATAGTTTGTCGTACTCCTTGCCGTTGCGCTTTAGGGTCTTACCTCCGCGACGCGCATAGCTGCAAAGTATCTCCTCCTTGCGGTCGTTGTCGGTGGTGAAGCGACCCTCCGTAAGAAATGCATCCTTATCGTGCTTAACGCATTGAGAGTCAGGAATGGTGCTTAATGAGCGCGCCATAGCAAGGAAGTGTACTGCATCCAATATGTTTGTCTTACCCGCACCATTGTCGCCAACAAAGCAGTTGATGCCCTCCGAGAGATTTACTCTTTCGTCGGCAATATTCTTAAAGTCTATGATGGTGAGTGTGTCGAGTTTCATATCGGTGTTATACTATATTTTTGCAAATATACGGAACAAATTTCGGTTGTGCAATAGTAGCGAGTTTTAATGCGTGAAAATCTCTAATTTTAGCAGAGTGAAATAGTATAATATTTGTCTATATGCGAACTTGAAAATGGCGATATTGCGATTGTTCTAAACGGTTAAATTATGTGGTGGGGTGCCACTTTTTTCTCTTTTGTTTTTGCATATCGGGCAAATATTATTATATTTGCAAGTTAAATATTGATTCGGACTATGATTGACAATTTGAATAGATTTAATCGCTGGAATAACATCGTGGGATGGATGGTCTTTTTTGTTGCCACACTATCCTATTTGATGACTATGGAACCTACAACAAGTTTGTGGGACTGTAGCGAGTTTATTGCAACATCGTATAAGTTGGAGGTGGGTCACCCACCGGGGGCTCCGCTCTTTATGATGTTGGCGCGTCTTGCGTCGATGTTCGCACCATCGCCAGAGGCTGTGCCGATGATGATAAATGCGATGAATGCCATTGCCTCTGGCTTCTGCATCTTGTTCCTGTTCTGGACTGTAACGCATCTTGCACGCAGAGTGACTACAACGGATAGTAGCAAGGAGATGTCGCTAAGCAATACTATCCTTGTCCTTGGCTCGGGTGTTGTTGGTGCATTGTCGTATGCCTATACCGATACATTCTGGTTTTCGGCTGTCGAGGGTGAGGTGTATGCGCTATCGTCGATGTTTACTGCGTTGGTTGTGTGGTTGATGCTTAAGTGGGAGGAGAATGCCCACCGCGCGACCTCTATGCGTTGGATAGTGTTTATCGCCTACCTTATGGGTTTGTCGATAGGTGTGCATATCCTTAACTTGCTCACTATCCCTGCGTTGGTGATGATATACTTCTTCAGAAAGTATGAGTACCGTTCTGCTAAAGATTATTTTTTGAAGATATGCTTGGCACTTGTTGTGTCGTTGGTTATCCTTGGTGCGATAAATGGCATTATCATCCCATATACTGTGGCGTTGGGTGCTGCGGTGGATACCTTTGCAGTTAATACTCTCGGTTTGCCAGTGAACGTCGGTATGGTACTGTTTGTGGTTGCTGTCTTTGCATTACTTGGTTATCTGATACTCTTTACTCACAAGCGTGGATACAGAGTGTTGAATACTATCGTGATGGCGGTGACGGTGATATTAATAGGTTTCTCGTCATACGCCTCGGTCTCTATACGCGCTGTGGCAAATCCACCGATGAACTCCAATGATCCATCTACGCCACATAAGTTGCTCAGTCTGCTTAATCGTGACCAGTATGGCGATCGTCCTTTGTTGGTAGGTCCATACTACTCGGCAATGCCACTATCGTTGGTGGAGCCTAACTACGACTATATGTCGGAGGATGAGTATCTGCCTACGGGTAACTACTCATCAAAGAGTATGATGTGGCTAAACCCAGAGACGGGCAAATATGAGGAGCGTGAGATTTTTGATGGATATATCTATCCAAACGAGGCTAATCGCATCCTTCCTCGTATGTGGTACTATTCGCGCAGAAGCAACTATGAGGAGGGCTGGGTGAATATGGTCAATGGTCACCCTTCTGTCTATGTAGAAGATGGCGAGGGTGGTTCTTGGTATGAGCCTACAGCGTTGGAGGATATAAACTACTTCCTTGGCTATCAGATGGGCGATATGTTCTGGCGATACTTTATGTGGAACTTCGTGGGCCGTCAGGATGATAATCAGTTGCAGTCGGATGCCGAGAATCGTATCTATCTGAATGGTGGCTGGCTGTCGGGTATCGATGCGTTGGATAAGTTTTATGTTGGTCCACGCACGCTGTTGCCATCCGAAGCGGAGAACAACCCTGCCCACAATGGTTACTTCTTCTTGCCATTGCTGTTGGGTCTGTTGGGCTTGATATATCAACTCAATGTCGACTGGCGCAACTTCTTTGTGGTTAGTTTGCTGTTTGTGATGATGGGTGTTGCACTTGTTGTATACTTCAATACTGCTCCCGATGAGCCTCGTGAGCGAGACTATGTATATGCAGGTGCATTCTATGCCTTTAGCATATGGCTCGGCTTGGGTGTTATGGCTATTGGCGATTTGCTTATATCGTTCTTTGCACGATTGTCGAAGCAAAGTAATAGGGCGACTCTCACAGCATCTATCGTAGCAGTGCTTATGTCGGTAAGTGTGCCTGTGGTGCTTGCCTCGGAGAACTGGGATGACCACGATCGCTCAGGTCGTTATGTGGCGCGCGACATAGGTCGTAACTTCCTGAACACTGTGCCAGAGAATGGTATTGTTATCAACTTCGGCGATAACGATACCTTCCCATTGTGGTATTGTCAGGAGGTTGAGGGTGTGCGTCCCGATGTACGTATTATGAACTCCTCGTATCTCGGTGGCGAGTGGTATATCGATGAGATGAAACTCGCGGCAAACGATGCTGACGGAGTGCCATTTACTATCCCAACCGAGAAGTATAGTTTTGTTAACGATTGGACTATCATTGCTAACCCTATCGATGTTCTTGATACCGATAAGGCGCGTAAGTTGCGTGCGGAGCGTCGTCGTATCGATAGCGAGGGCTACTACCAAATCGACTATCTCGATCTTTCGGGTCGCAAGCAGGTTATTGCGGGAACGTACAACGATATATCGAAGAAGATTGGCGAGTGCCAGCAGATAATGTCCGAGTATCAGCCATATATCGAGCAGTATATCTCGCAGGGAGATACCTCGTCGGATGCTTTCTACGATGTATATGTGCCATATGCTGTGGCGCAGACGACGTTTGATGCTATCGTTGCCGACGAGATCTTTATGGCGGACTACGATAAGATGGAGGAGTACTGGATGTATAACGATGCTATTGCAGAGTGCGATATGTTGCTTAGCGATGCTATACGCCTCTTTATCTCGGATGAGCCTATGAGCCTTGCAATAAATGGTGGTCGCATTCATCTCTTGGGCGAGGGAGAGACTATCCCAGTGGATGAACGTGCCGAGGACTATCGTATGGTTGGCAAATTAAAGTCGAAGGTAGATAGTTTCTTCGATGGCTTGGATAGCGACTATATCCTCTCGGCAAATCGCTATGTGATACCTGTTGACAAGGCAAATGTCGTGGCATCGGGTATACTCTCGGAGCAGGAGGTGGAGCGTGCAGAGGATGAGGTGTATATCTCGCTCGGCGGTAAGACGTTGCTTACGAAGGATCATCTTATGATGCTCGATTTGTTTGCTAATTTCGACTGGAAGCGTCCGTTATCGTTTACTCAGGCTCACCTTATGAAGGACTACGGCATTGTAGATTATGCGCGTTTCGACGGTTATGCCTACACCTTTGTACCTATCTACACCCGCTACCGCTCTGGCTCGGAAACGGGATATTTGGATGCCGACAAACTATACCCTCGCTTTATGGGTAATGATGCGGAGGTTGAACCATTGTACTACGGCAACATTGCTGATGAGGATGTCCTTGTAGACTACTTCGTACGCTACAATATTTCGGCATCGCGTCTACGCGAGAACTTTGCGCGTGTGGCTACCGAGTTTCTTCGTCGTGGTGCAGAGGAGGATGTGGTTAAGGCAGAGCAGTTGCTCGATAGAGGTATCGAGGTGTTGCCATCACATAAGATTGGCTTCTCGCATAGCAATACTATGCCATATATCCGTGGCTACTATACCATTGCTAACTACTATCTCGATAGAGCCGTTGAGGAACTTGAGGTGGCAAACGAGATGTTTGAGCAGATGCTCGACATTGAGAGCAGGGTGGATGATAGCATCGATAAGTTCACATATTTCTATGACCTCTCGGATACCGCTGCCGAGTATCACGCAACAGCGATACATAGAGGATTGAATGTTGACGAGGTAAATGCATATCTTTTGGGTAGCGATGAACTCTTTGCTCGTGCCGAGGAGTGCTACAACAAGGGTGATAAACTCGCTGCGGAGTATATCAAGTCAAGAGGCGAGTGGGTTGCTTACTATTTGCAGTTTGCTACCTACGATAGTTTCTCGGTGACCATAAGCGAAAAGTTGTACAACGTTATGCTCGATATCATCGAGACTCTCGACACCAGTCATATGCTTGCTGGTAGTTTCGAGTGGGTGGCTAATGGTGGCGGAGAGCCAAAGTTGGTTGATGCTCCGCTAAACTTCGATAGACTTGTGTATAGTTATCTCGAGGCTGTAAGTCGTCTTACCCCAAGTGATATCGATGACCCACAGATGGCACTTATGGAGGGACATATATGCAACTTGTTTGAGGTGTACAATGGTCTGCCTCTTAGCCGTATTGTCAACGGCAAGAGCGTTCCTGCGGAGTATACCTACAAGTTGGAGGAGTTCCTCTCACAGCCAGCGCAGTATGATATATTGTCTATCTATGGTAAACTTCAGTAGAGGTTGTCTGGTAAGACCACTTTGTGTTAACGGATAAGTAAAGGGAGGTTCTATAAATTAGGTTGAGTTGATTTTGTGAGATATTTCGGATAGATTTCTTATCTGTTTCGAGGGCGCTATGCGGGCATAGCAACCGAGAAAAGATATGAAAGATGCCGAAATAGACACAAAAGCGACCGAA
>JAGCKG010000069.1 GCA_017647625.1 Alistipes sp.
GAAAATTACAAGAATGAGTAAGTTGACAAAAAATCAAAAGATTGCCTACGCAAAGGTCGAGGACAAGGCGTACAAGCTTTCTGAGGCTGCAGCTCTTCTAAAGGAAATTACCTTTACGAAATTTGATGCTTCAGTAGATATCGACGTGCGTCTCGGCGTAGATCCTCGTAAGGCTAATCAGATGGTTCGTGGCGTTGTTACATTGCCACACGGTACAGGTAAGACTGTACGTGTTTTGGTTCTCTGTACTCCTGATAAGGAGGCTGAGGCTCAGGCAGCTGGCGCAGACTATGTAGGTCTTGACGAGTACATTGAGAAGATCAAAGGCGGTTGGACTGACGTAGACGTAATCATCACTACCCCTAACGTAATGGGTAAGGTTGGTGCTTTGGGTCGTATTTTGGGTCCACGCGGTTTGATGCCTAACCCTAAGACTGGTACAGTTACAATGGATATTGCTAAGGCTGTACAGGAGGTTAAGGCAGGTAAGATCGACTTCAAGGTTGATAAGTATGGTATTATCCACACTGCTATTGGTAAGGTGTCTTTCACTCCAGAGCAGATCGTAGATAACGCTAAGGAGGTATTGAGCACAATCATTAAGCTCAAGCCATCAGCAGCTAAGGGTACATATGTAAAGAGCATTTTCCTCTCTACAACAATGAGCCCAGGTATTGAGGTTGATACTAAGTCAGTTGATAACAAGTAATTGAAGGAGGATAGAAAATTATGACTAAGCAAGAAAAGTTGGCCGTTATCAACGGTCTTACCGAGCAGCTTCAGGCCTACCCTCACTTCTACTTGGTTGACATTGAGGCTTTGAACGCTGAGCAGACAGCAAACTTGCGTCGTCAGTGCTTCGAGAAGAAGGTAAAGCTTGTTGTTGTTAAGAACACATTGCTTTGCAAGGCCTTGGAGAATGTCGGCAAGGCTGACGAGGAGTTGGTAGCCGTATTGAAGGGCTCAACATCAATTATGTTCACCGAGACAGGTAAGACTCCTGCGCAGCTTATTAAGGAGTTCCGCAAGAAGAGCGACAAGCCTGTTTTGAAGGCAGCTAACGTTGAGGGCTGTGTTTATGTCGGTGACAACCAGCTTGACACTCTATGCAACATCAAGAGCCGCGAGGAGCTTATTGGCGATATCGTATTGCTCTTGCAGTCGCCTGCTAAGAATGTCATTTCTGCTTTGCAGTCAAATGCAGGTCAGAAGATCGCGGGTCTCGTAAAGGCCCTCGAGGAGAGAAATAACTAATTCAAAGAAAAAACAAAAAATTTAATAAATTACAACTATGGCAGATATTAAGGTATTGGCAGAGGAGTTGGTAAACTTGACTGTTAAGGAGGTAAACGAATTGGCTACAATCCTCAAGGAGGAGTACGGTATTGAGCCAGCTGCTGCAGCTGTTGCAGTAGCAGCTCCTGCTGCAGGTGCAGGCGAGGCTGCTCCTGCTGAGAAGTCAACTTTTGATGTAATCTTGAAGAGCGCTGGTCAGGCTAAGCTTCAGGTTATCAAGGTTGTTAAGGAGATCGCAGGCTTGTCATTGGGCGATGCAAAGGCTTTGGTTGATGGCGCTCCTAAGGCTATTAAGGAGGGTATCTCTAAGGAGGAGGCTGAGTCTATCAAGGCTGGTCTTGAGGAGGCAGGTGCTGAGGTTGAGCTTAAGTAATTCCTAAGGGATTATTAAGTCTCTCACCAACCTTTAAGGTGTAGGGCTTACGTAAAAGTAAGCTCTATGCCTTTTGTGGTCTAATATTCAGAAGTGCTTAAACTGCTGTGTCTGAATTTTAGATTGTTTGATGCTCTCAGAGTGTACATTGTTGACACTGAGAGCATTAGCGGGATAATGCAGTTCCGAAATTTTCGGCTTATGCCCATATCGTTGCCCCTTGGTACGAGCGAGGCGGATGTTGTGCGTCTTGCGGTGATGTCAGAGGGGATCTTGTAGCGAGGCTATCGGAAACGATGCCACGATGCAGGTCAAGACGATGAGTTGTCGGATGTCTACCGACCGGTGATAGGTCACAAGTGTATAATTTCACTAAAACCATTGGATTATATGTCCACAACACAACAGCGAATAAGCTTCTCTACAATCAAGAACAGGGTGCCTTACCCTGACTTGTTGGAGATTCAGCTTAAATCATTCAGAGATTTTTTCCAGCTTGACACCACAGCCGAGAATCGTAAGAACGAGGGTTTGTACAAGGTGTTCAACGAGAATTTCCCAATCACAGACACCAGAAACAACTTCGTTCTGGAGTTTATCGATTACTACATCGACCAGCCTCGCTACACCATCGAGGAGTGTTTGGAGCGTGGTTTGACTTACAGTGTGCCTCTCAAGGCGAAGCTCAAGCTCTACTGTACTGACACAGAGCACGAGGAGTTCGATGAGGTGGTGCAGGATGTCTATTTTGGTCTAATCCCTTATATGACCGAGCGCGGTACCTTCATCTTCAATGGTGCTGAGCGCGTGGTTGTATCACAGCTTCACCGTTCTCCAGGTGTGTTCTTCGGTCAGAGTATGCACACCAACGGTACAAAGCTCTATTCAGCGCGTATCATCCCATTCAAGGGTTCTTGGATTGAGTTTGCTACAGACATCAACAATGTGATGTATGCTTACATCGATCGTAAGAAGAAGTTGCCTGTAACAACATTGTTGCGTGCCATCGGCTTTGAGACAGATCAGCAGATCTTGGAGATCTTCGACCTTGCAGACGAGGTTAAGGTTACTAAGGCAAACCTTAAGAAGAATGTGGGTCGCAAGCTTGCAGCGCGTGTTCTTTCAACTTGGGTTGAGGACTTCGTTGACGAGGATACTGGTGAGGTTGTATCTATCGAGCGTAACAAGGTTATCGTAGACCGTGAGGTAGAGCTTCAGGAGGAGCATATCGACGAGATTATCGAGTCGGGTGCAAAGTCAATCTTGTTGCACAACGAGACACCTTCAGGTCTCGACTTTTCGATTATCTATAACACCCTACACAAGGACCCTTGTAACTCCGAGAAGGAGGCCGTAGTATATATCTACAGGCAGTTGCGCGCTTCGGAGCCACCAGATGAGGCTACAGCGCGTGATGTTATCGAGAAGTTGTTCTTCTCTGATAAGCGTTACGACTTGGGCGATGTAGGTCGTTTCCGTATAAACAAGAAGTTGGAGTTGAGTACTGATCCTAACACTCGCACTCTTACACGCGAGGATATCATCGAGATCATCAAGTACCTCATCCAGCTTATCAACTCGAAGGCCGAGGTTGACGATATTGACCACTTGTCAAATCGTCGTGTACGTACCGTAGGTGAGCAACTTGCCAACCAGTTCTCTGTAGGTTTGGTGCGCATCGCACGTACTATCCGCGAGCGTATGAATGTTCGTGATAACGAGGTCTTCACCCCAGAGGATTTGATCAATGCTAAGACTTTGGCGAGCGTAGTGAACTCGTTCTTCGGTACCAGCCAGTTGTCACAGTTTATGGATCAGATCAACCCATTGGCTGAGATTACCCACAAGCGTCGTCTTTCAGCGTTGGGTCCTGGTGGTCTTTCTCGTGACCGCGCAGGTTTCGAGGTTCGAGATGTACACTACACACACTATGGTCGTTTGTGTCCTATCGAGTCTCCTGAGGGTCCGAACATCGGTCTTATCTCATCTTTGTGTGTATTCGCAAAGATTTCAGATATGGGCTTTATTGAGACCCCATACCGCAAGGTTAATGAGGGTGTCGTAGACCTTAACCCAGATAATATCCGTTACTACTCTGCAGAGGAGGAGGAGGGTCAGACTGTAGCACAGTCGAATGAGCCTATCACAGAGGATGGTCACTTCATCAACACTGACCGTATCAAGGCTCGTTTGGGTGCCGACTTCCCTGTGGTACGCGATACAGAGGTAGACCTCGTAGACGTTGCTCCTAACCAGGTAGCATCTATCGCTGCGAGCCTTATTCCTTTCCTTGAGCACGATGATGCTAACCGTGCGTTGATGGGATCTAATATGATGCGTCAGGCAGTGCCATTGGTGCGTCCAGAGGCTCCTATCGTAGGTACAGGTATCGAGAAGGATATGATCGTAGACAGCCGTATTCAGGTTGTTGCCGAGGGTGATGGTGAGGTTGTATTTGCTGACGCTACTCGTATAGAGGTGCGTTACGACCGCTCTGAGGATGAGCAGATTGCTACATTCCAGCCAGAGGTTACAGTATACACACTCCCACGCTACCGTCGTACAAACCAGAATACGACAGTGACTCTTAAGCCTACAGTATTAACTGGTGAGAAGGTTACTAAGGGTCAGATTTTGACAGAGGGTTACTCTACCGAGAAGGGTGAGTTGGCCTTGGGTCGTAACCTTAAGGTGGCGTTTATGCCTTGGAAGGGTTACAACTTCGAGGATGCTATCGTTATCTCGGAGCGTATCCAGCGTGAGGATATCTTCACTTCAGTACACGTTGACGAGTATATTATGGAGGTTCGTGACACTAAGCGTGGTGTCGAGGAGCTTACATCGGATATTCCAAACGTATCGGAGGAGGCAACCAAGGATTTGGATGCAAACGGTATCATCCGCATTGGTGCAAAGGTAACTCCAGGCGATATTCTTATTGGTAAGATCACGCCTAAGGGTGAGAGCGATCCATCTCCAGAGGAGAAGTTGCTTCGTGCAATCTTCGGTGATAAGGCTGGTGATGTTAAGGATGCTTCGCTCAAGGCACAGCCATCATTGCACGGTGTTGTTATCGACACTAAGCTTTACAGCCACGCACAGAAGGAGGGTAAGCGCAATCGTGCAGCCGAGAAGGCACAGATGGAGCAACTTGATGCAGAGTATGCAGAGAAGATTGCCGATCTTACAAAGATTTTGGTTTCTAAGTTGTGGCGTTTGTTGGAGGGTAAGACTACAACAGGCATCTATGACTACTATAATGTTGAGTTGTTCGCTGCTGGCGAGAAGTTTACAGAGAAGATGCTTGAGAGCATCGCCTCAACAAGCTTCGACAGCAAGACAAACGTGCCTAACGGCTATATGACCCTTGGTCAGACACGCTGGACAGGCGATGCACACGACGACGCTCTAATCTCGCTTACTATCAATAACTACATTATTGAGTGTAAGAAGGTTGCAGCTGCTGTTAACCGCGAGAAGTATAACCTCACTAACGGTGATGAGATTCCTACATCAGGTGTTATCCAGATGGCTAAGGTTTACATCGCTAAGAAGCGTAAGTTGAAGGTGGGTGATAAGATGGCGGGTCGTCACGGTAACAAGGGTATTGTTGCGAAGGTTGTACGCGATGAGGATATGCCATTCTTGGAGGATGGTACTATCGTAGACATCTGTCTAAACCCACTTGGTGTGCCTTCGCGAATGAACCTTGGTCAGATTTACGAGACTGTTCTTGGTTGGGCAGGTCGTGAGTTGGGCTTGAAGTTCGCAACGCCTATCTTTGATGGTGCATCATTGGATCAGATTAACGAGTATACTGCTGAGGCTGGTATTCCACACAGTGGTCGTACTTACCTCTACGATGGTGGTACTGGCGAGCGTTTCGATCAGCCAGCAACTGTAGGTGTTATCTACATGCTTAAGCTTGGTCACATGATTGACGATAAGATGCATGCTCGTTCTATCGGTCCATACTCACTCATCACACAGCAGCCACTTGGTGGTAAGGCACAGTTTGGTGGTCAGCGTTTCGGAGAGATGGAGGTTTGGGCATTGGAGGGCTTCGGTGCTGCAAA